>JBDNFD010000001.1:0-37260 GCA_041689995.1 Flavobacteriaceae bacterium
AACATTAGTATATACGAACCTTACCAGTAAAACATTCGTATATATTCCATTTCTACGAAGGCCCGTTTCCTTTTGTTTTGTCAAATGTAGCTTTTTCCATTAACATATCCAAGGGACTTTTTAAAGTTTTGTTGGTAATATTTAACACGTGGGTATAAATTTCTGTGGTTTTGCTGCTGCTGTGGCCCAAAGCTTTTTGTATATACCGTATGTTCACACCGTGCTGCATCAGGTGGGTGGCGAAACTGTGGCGCAAGGTATGTGGCGTGCTCCACGGATTGGCATTGGATTCTTTTGCTGCTTTCCTGAAAACTTCTTGGATGCTTTTCACCGAATACTGTCCGCCGGTCTGGCCCTCAAAAAGCCAATAAGAGGGCTTGTATTCTTTGTAGTATTTCCGCAATAAATCCAACAAAACAGGGCTTAAAACCGTGTGCCGATCTTTTTTCCCTTTGGAATCTTTGATGAACAGGAACTCGTCGTCCGAACAAACATCGCATATCCGCAACCGCACCACTTCACCCACCCGAAGTCCCGCACTATAAATGGTATATAAAATAGCTTTGTGCTTTAGGTTTTTTGGGGAATTCAATATGCCATAAACTTCTTCTTCGCTCAATACATTTGGCAAATCCTTGCTCCGTTTGGGCCGCGTAATATTGTAATATTCCCGCGGTTTGCCCAGCGTATGCTCATAATAGCTTTTGATGGCATTGATCATCATATTCTGCTTTTGCTCCCCAATCTTATATTTTGTAACCAACTGGTAAACATATCCTTCAATCTGTTCTTTGGTGAGCAGGGGAATATCGGCATTTTCAAAAAAGCTGAAAAATTGGGTCAGATTGCTCTGATAGGATTTGATGGTGGAATCACTAAAACCTTTCAGTGTCATTTTTTGAAAATGCTTATCCAAAGCTGTTTGCGATTTTTCGGAAGGCGTGACCTGTGGAATTTCAGGTGAAGGGTCAAGGTGCACCAACTTCATTTTTTGACCGAACAACGCATTCATTTTTTCTTTGTGTTCTTTCGTGTTCGGAAGGCTCCACAAGCGTTGGTTCGCATGATAAAACGAGCCATTCAGTTCTTTGAACGCCATCCGTGCTTCCGTCATTTTATAAGGAATGTGAAACTTTATACGGCTCGCATTTTTCTGGGGTGCATACATCAAAATAGTATCTGCTTCCATGATATTCGAACTTAAAAGAATTGTTTCAGTTCAAATTTAAATGAATTATAGGGAAAGAAAGCGAATTTAAACGACTATAAACGCATCTATCCGTTACGAACGAATAGTTGTAACTTTATGAGCAGAAAGGAAGTCATGAAACAGAAATGTAAAATGTGCGATAAAATATTACATGGCCGATCCGACAAAATATTCTGTTCGGTCGGGTGTAAAAATCAATATCACAAACATCTTCGCCATGCAACAAAACAGTCCGCCTTTCAAATAGATGAATATTTAAAAAGAAATCATGCCATTTTGCTCGAACTCATTGGTAAAAACAAAACACAGATAAAGGTTTACCGTAATCTTTTGGAACAGAAAAAATTCCGGTTCAAATATCATACGCATTTCCATACCAATAGCAAAAACAAAATATTTTATTACATCTATGATCTGGCTTGGATGGAATTTTCCGATGACGAAATTTTGATTGTAAAAAAATCAATGAAATGAACTTTGATTTCAGTGGACTTTTTTGAGGAATCTTTTGCACTATGAATCGAATCAAAAATAACAAAGGCTTATCCCATTTTTATTCACCTGATACTTTTACTCATTTCATGCGGGAGAGTAGATCAAATGTTTCCATATATTGATTAAATCAAGAGAAAAGAATGAATCTCTATTTTTAAACGATTTGCTAAGGAAATAAATTCCACAGAACAACAAATCTCAAAACAACAACTGAAAATAACTTCTAATATTCACAACCCGAACACCCGCAAACCCGAACACCCGAACACCCGCAAACCCGAACACCCGTTTACCTGAACACCCGTTCACCCGTTCACCCCTTCTTCTTCCCGATTCCCTTTTTCAAGTTTTGCTTTTTCATCTCTTCCCCAATTTGGTTCGAAGCCGTAAAAGAGGCGATCATATTGTTCAGCATTTCGCTGCCGGCTTGTGGGGAATTTGGCAATAAGATCAGGTTTGAGTTTACGTGTTCGCCAATACTTTGCAAGGTGTCATAATGTTGGGTCACCACAATCAAAGCGGAAGCTTCTTGTGAGTTGATTCCAACGTTGTTCAGCACATCTACCGATTCTTCCAATCCACGGGCAATTTCACGCCGTTGATCAGCAATTCCTTGCCCTTGCAGACGTTTGCTTTCCGCCTCGGCACGAGCTTTGGCAACGATCTTTATCCGTTCTGCTTCGGCCTCAAATTCTGCGGCCACTTTTTCCCGCTCCGAAGCATTAATGCGGTTCATGGCTTCTTTTACTTGAACATCTGGGTCAATATCGGTCACCAAGGTTTTGATAATGTCGTAGCCATAATCGGTCATGGCATCGTTCAATTCGCGTTTTACGGCAATCGCAACATCATCTTTCCGCTCAAAAACATCATCTAATTTCATTTTTGGAACCTCGGCGCGCACCACGTCAAAAACATAGGAAGTGATTTGATTGTGTGGATTTTCGAGCTTATAAAATGCATCGTAAACGTTGTCGCCAACTACCTTGAATTGTACCGAAATTTTCAGCCTGACAAACACGTCGTCTTTCGTCTTTGTTTCAACATTCACATCCAATTGTTGTATTTTCAAATTGATTCGGCCCGCAATTCGGTCAATAATTGGAATTTTGAATTGTAGCCCCGAATGGCGGATTCCTACGAATTTTCCGAAGCGTTCCAAAATAGCGGCTGTTTGTTGCCGAACAGTAAAAATTCCCGAAAAGAGAATGACAAGTGCCAAAAATATCAGCACCCAAAAAAGAAACATACCACTCATATCGATTTTTTATTAATTTGTTTAAAGATACATAATTGTTCGTTATTTTAAAGAAAAACTTCAAACTGGCTTTATTTCTACTTCAAACACCTAGAAAAAGTAGAAAAACATTCAAAAATCTTTCTTAAATAGCCTCATATCAAACGGTCCTCTTCTTAAATTTGTGGCAGGTAGATTTAATTTATGGCAGCAGGGAATTTGAAACAGGATAAAAACAAGGAAAAGAAGAAATTCAAGATCCTGCGGATAACGGCGAAAATATTGTTGGGCCTGCTGGTTTTTATCATTCTTTTGCTGTTGTTCGTAAGAAGTCCGTGGGGTCAGGATATCATTGTGCAAAAACTCGTTCATTCGGTTTCCAAGAAAACCGGGACAGAAATTAAGTTGGAAAAAGCCTTTATTTCTTTCGATGGAAATGTGAATGTGGAAGGTTTATATCTGGAAGATCTTTCTAAGGATACGCTCGTTTATTCGAAAAACTTGAAAGCCCACATCGCGCTTTGGCGCCTTATTTCCGGAAATGGTGTTTCGATAAATTCGGTGCAGTGGAAAGGGCTTACCGCCAAAATCGTTCGAAAAGATTCTATTCGCGGATTTAATTACCAATTTCTGATCGATGCCTATGCCACGCAGGATTCCTCAGTGGTGGCGAAAGATAGCGTTCCCATGAAGATTGATTTGGGACAATTACATTTTCGTGATTTTGACATAAATTATGACGATATTTTTCTAGGAACCCAGGTCCAGGCAACATTTAAAGATCTTAATTTAAACGTCGATGGGTTCGATTTGGAAAAAATGAAATTTAGTGTCGAAAATGCTGATCTTTCCGATGCAAATATTGTTTTTACCCAAAAAAAGCCGCTTCCCGAAAGTCCAGATTCCACCAATATTTTACCTATTGTGAAAATCGGTGAGCTGACCTTGAACAATGTGAAAGCCTTTTATGACTCCGATCCGGATAAAATAAAAGCTAAAATGGACATTGGGAACTTCGAGTTGGAAATGCCCGTCGCAAACTTAGCTCAAAATAAAATTTTGGTGGATCGGCTTCTGTTAGAAAATTCAGATTTCCTCATCAAAATGGAAACACAACAAAAAGTAAAATCCGAGAACTTGAACCCTGCCGCTGATTCGCCAGATTTCGAATGGCCGAACTGGAAGATTCAGGCGAAAGAGATTTCATTTTCGGACGATGCGATTTCCTATTTTGTGAACGGGGAAAGGCCGAAAGAAGGGGTTTTTAATCCGAATGCTATTGCGCTGAAAAATATCGATCTGCAACTCGATCGTTTTTCACTGGAAAATCAAACCGCAAAAGCAGATCTAAAAAATCTAAGTTTTAACGGGGAAAGCAATATTCATCTGAAAAAGTTGGCTTTTGAAACCACCTTGGAAAATGATCATTTTTCGGTGGAAAACCTTTCGTTCCGTTTTAATGATAATTCTTTGGACGGAAACCTTTCCGCAGAATATATTTCCATTAATGACTTCTTGAAAAATCCCGGAAATGCAAAAGTCAACCTGAAAATCCCACAGCTGGAAATTGCTTTGAGCGATGCCTTTATGTTTCAGCCTACTTTGAAAAACAATCCCTATCTTTTAGCATTTAGCAAGAAGAAATTGGTCGGAAACTTGAATGCCAACGGAACTTTATCCAGTTTGAAAATCCCGGGTTTTCATTTGAATTGGGGCCAAAACACCACGCTCACCGCAATAGGAACCATAAAAAACACCACCGATCCGGATAATTTAAAATTCAATTTTCCAAAATTTGACCTTGTTTCCACCAGAAACGATGTGATCAAATTCATTCCCGAAGACTCTTTGGGGATTTCCATTCCCGAGAAAATTCAACTTAATAGTAGTTTTCACGGAAGTCCAAAAAACATTACGGCAACGGCAATCCTTCTTACACCCGACGGAAAAATTGACTTGAACGGAAGTTTCGAGAATCAAAATGAAATCGCTTTCGATCTCGATCTTAAAGCGAAAGAATTAGATTTGGGAAAATTGCTTAAAAATGACCAACTGAATGAAATAACGTTCACCATAAAGGCAAAAGGAAAAGGGGCTAACTTGAACACACTCGATGCCGATTTCGATGCTGAAATCACCCAGTTTTCATATAATAAATACGACTTCAGGAACCTGGGAATAAATGGAAAAATAGTAAACGGATCGGGCGATATTTCCATGGATTACAAAGATGATAACTTGGATATGGCGATGGAAACCAACGTGAAGCTCGATTCCATTTCGCCAGTGTTCGATCTTAATCTGAACCTAAAAGGCATCAATCTTCTGGCGCTCGGACTTTCACCGCGCGATATAAGGGCAAAAACCAAACTGGACGCCCATTATCAAGGAACCGCGAACGGATATGATATAAATGCCTCTACGGAAAATGGAGTGGTGGTTTATGACAACGCTTCTTATTTGATGGGCGATATAAATATGAATGCCTACATCAGAACAGATTCCACTTCGGTGGATATCACCAATAAAATCGTGGATTTGAAACTGCGCTCGAACGCCGGACCGAATGATTTGCTCAAGGCCATGCAACAGCATCTAAAAAGTTATATTTCAGAAAAAATAGAAACCCCCGATACCATTCGCAATCCGGTGCAACTCCAACTGAACGCCACGGTCAGTTCCGCACCAATTTTGGACAACGTGCTTTTTCCCGGTCTTAAACGCTTGGACACCGTAAAAATCGCGGTGGATTTTAACCAATTCGATCGAAAATTGGATGCTACGGTGAACCTGCCTTTTATCAATTATAATGATAATGAGATTGATAGTTTGCAAATTGTCATCAATTCCGATAAAAAAGAATTCGAAGGGAAACTTTCATTCCAAGCGGTCAAAGCCGGTCCGCTGGCTCTCAATAAAACTAGTCTAAAAGGAACTGTTGCGGACGATCGCCTGTACCTTGATTTTAAATCCAATGCAGAAAATGATTCTTTACTGGTGAATGTGCATTCCTATCTGAACGCTGAAAATGATAGCCTTTTTTTCCATATCTACCCGAAAGATTTGCTGTTGAACGGAAAAAAATGGGATATCGCCTCCAATAATAAATTGGTGCTGACCAAGGATTTTTTTGATGCTAAAGATTTTCGATTGCATCGCAACAACCAATCAATATCCATCCGGGCGCTTACAGAAAAGCAAAAGAAACAGCTTGCATTTGCGTTTGAAAATTTTCAATTGAACGCACTTTTAAGTTTCTTGAACCCCGAAAATCCTGTGGTGAAAGGAGAATTAGCGGGTGATTTTATTCTGGAAGATCCCTTTGGCAAAACCGGAATGATGGCAGATTTGACCATTCGTGATTTTTATGCCGCAGATGTTCCGCTTGGCAACTTGGCACTGAAAGCCGAATCCGCTGGTGGAAAGAATTATGATTTTAATCTCGGAATGAGCGGCGGCGATATTCTGCTCGATTTGACCGGAAATTACGTCGCGGACAGTACGGCCGCCAAACTAAATATGCAACTCGACCTGAAAAAATTGAAACTTGATGCGATCAAAAATTTCACGGATGGGGCGATTACCAATACCGAGGGATTTATCTCGGGAAATCTTAAAATACAAGGTACTACCGCCAAACCTAAATACGAGGGTGCTTTTCAATTTCACGATGCGAAGTTCAATGTATCGACCTTGAACGCCATTTTTAAAATAACCGATCAAAGTATAGCGGTGGATACTGACGGGCTCTATTTCGATAACTTTAAGATCACCGATGAAAATAGCAGCGGCTTTGTTGTTGATGGCAACATTTCTACAGAAAGCTTCATTAATCCGGGTTTTGATCTCAGTTTTGAAGCCGATAACTTTAAGGCTTTGAATTCCACAGCGGACGACAACGAACTTTATTATGGCACCGTTGTTTTTGATATGAAGGGTAAATTGACCGGCGATCTGAACCTACCCATCGTTGATGTTCAATTGAACGTGGATCCAGAAACCAAGCTTACTTATGTGGTTCCACTTTCAAAAATAGCCGTGGTTTCTCGCGATGGAATTGTTGTTTTTGTGAACAAAGAAAACCCAGATGATATTTTGACCAGAAATACCGAAGAAAAAACCACTACACTCACTGGTATTATTGTCAATTCTGTTATCAATATTAGCAAAGGATCTGTTTTTAGCGTGATTCTGGATGAAAAAACCGGAGATAATGTTCAAGTAACCGGCGAAGGTTCCTTAAATTTTGATGTTTCTGAAAATGGAAGAACACATCTTTCCGGCAGATATAATATAAATGACGGTCATTATGTGATCAATTTATATGATCTCGTAAAAAGACGTTTCGATATTGCCGATGATAGCAGCATTTCTTGGTTTGGTGATCCGCTTGAAGCAAATTTGGATATCACCGCCGTTCATAAGGTAGAAACTTCCGCCGCTTCATTAATGGCAGCTAAAACTTCCGGCACCGTGGCGACCAAGTTTCAACAGGAATTGACATTTTTGGTCTATCTCTATGTAGATGGTTATTTGATGCAGCCCAAATTATCTTTCGGTATCGGAATGCCGGAGGACGAAAGAGGTTCGCTTGGGGGCGAAGTATATGGTACTATTCAACAACTCAATCAACAAAACTCGGAACTTAACAAGCAGGTTTTCTCCCTTTTGGTTTTAAAACGTTTTTATCCACAAGGGAATAATTATGGGGCTCAAGGAGGAGCTTTGACTTTGGCCCGCGATAATTTGAACCAACTTTTGTCCGACCAAATGAATATGTTTTCCGATCGTTTCTTGGGCGATTCTGGGGTGAACCTAAACTTCGGATTGGACAGTTATACCGATTATCAAGGCGAAACACCGCAAGAAAAAACAGCCCTGCAAATAAGTGCAGAGAAACATTTTCTGGATGATAGACTTGTCGTGGAAGTTGGAAGTTCGGTGGATATTCAAGGTACTGATTCCGAAAATGATAAAAATCAACCGCTTATCGAAAATATCAGTATTCAGTATTTATTGACCGAAGATGGGAGGTTTCGTCTAAAAGGCTTTCGCAAAAACACCTTTGAAAATGTGATTGACGGACAAGTGATCATCAACGGAATTGCGCTTATCTTTCAGAAACAATTCAATGAATTCAAAGATCTTTGGAAGAGTGACTTGAAAAAGCTAAAAGCGGAAGAAAAGAAAAAGGATAAAAATAAAGCGGAAAAAACGGATAAGAAGGAGAATTGAAACATGAAATTTGTCCGATGGTTTTTGCTGAAGATTGACTTAAAATCAGTCCAAAACCAGTTAACATTTAAACAATGAAGTACGCATTTTGAAATATTTAAAACCCTACATATTGCTTTTGGCTTTCGCTGTATTTTATGGATGCAGCGTGAAAAAATTCATCCCTGAAGATAAATTGCTTTATACTGAAGGAAAGGTGGAAATAGACACCGCTTCAGCCGCCACAAAAGACCTCAAAAGCATTAAGGAAGAACTACAAAATACGCTTCGGCCCGAACCAAATAAAAGTATTTTGGGAATGCGGTTGGGCCTTTATTTCCATTATAAAGCGCAAAAGGAAAACCCGGGATTTATCACTAAATTCCTGAACAAAAAATTGGGCGAAGAACCCGTTTACGCCGCTGATGTCAATTTGCCGAACATATCGGAATTGCTACTTAATCGACTTGAAAATAAAGGTTTCTTTTATAGTTCGGCGAATGCTACGATGATCAAAGACGAAAAAAATAAGAAAGCAAAGGCGCTTTATCATGTGAATCTTTCAGAAGCCTATAAACTTGAAAAATTTAAATTGGATATTGCCGACTCATTGGTGATTCACGACGCCATTAAAGCCACTCTTTCCGAAACATTGATTAAACCTGGAATGCGTTTCGACCTCTCAACCATGAAAGCAGAGCGGGAACGCATTGACGCGGCTTTAAAAAGCAATGGATATTATAATTTTCAGGCCAATGCCCTTATTTTTGAGGCCGACACCAATCAATATGTCGGTCGAAAATTCGATCTTTTTCTTAGCCTGAAGAAAGGGCTCCCCAAAAAAGCATTGATCCCTTATAAAGTAGAAACTATCAACGTTTATCCGCGCTATTCTTTGGAAAGCAAAAGCGAGGCTGTGGACACTGTTCGCTACGAGAATATGAATTTCATTCAAGAAGGGATTTATTTCAAACCAAAAAGATTGGCGCCCTACATTCTATTGGAAGAAGGAGCACTTTATGATCCTGTAACTTCCAACTTCACCGGAAGAAGGCTTTCCGCAATTGGAAGTTACAAATACGTCAATATAAATTATAAATTGAAGGATAGCATTTCAAGCACCGATAGTATTGGAAGTTTGGTGGCCGATATTCAATTATCCCCATTGAAAAAACGTGGAATCCGAGTGGAATTGCAGGGAATTTCAAATTCCAATGGGTTTGCCGGCCCTGGTTTGGAGACATCTTATACCAACCGCAATGTTTTTAAAGGGGGCGAAATATGGAAAACCAGCGGCGATTTTCTATATGCGTTCCAAATTTCGGGTAAAGATCGAAGCGGGCTCACCAGTACGGAATTCGGCCTAAAAACAGACTTGATTTTCCCTCGTCTTTTGTTTCCCATTTCCATTGATAGTGATTTCTTCCATTATTCCATTCCATCAACAAAAATTGGCGTTGGCTTTAAATATCTTAATCGAAGTCAATTGTACAGCTTGAGTTCTATTTTTACTTCTTTTGGTTATCTCTGGGAGGCAAATTCATTCGTGACGCACGAGTTAAATCCGGTGGTGATAAATATTACCAACCTTTCCAATACGTCTCCTGAATTTGAAAAAATCCTAGCAGAAAACACTTATTTAGAAAACAGTTTCAAGCAAGAGTTCATTGCTGGTTTAACTTATCGGTTTACTTTCAGCGAATTCAATACCAACCGCAGAAATCAGTTTTTTGTGAACACCAATCTCGATATGGCGGGAAATCTCATGAGCCTCTTTGGAAAAGAACAGGCGAATGGAAAGAAAAGCTTGTTTGGGCAAGAATTTGCCCAATATTCAAAACTCGATGTCGATTTTAGATATCATTATAATCTCAATTTGAAACAGACAATTGCCTTCCGATTATTTGCAGGGCTCGGATTGCCTTACGGGAATTCGGAGGTAATGCCCTACTCCAAACAATATTTCTCCGGCGGGCCATACAGCGTTCGCGCATTTGCAATTCGGTCTTTAGGCCCCGGAACTTATTCCCCAGAAACCGAGGGCGGGGCAGATTCCTTTTTTGACAGAACAGGAAATATTCGCTTGGAAGCAAATGTAGAATACCGGTTCCCGATTATTTCCTTTTTTGAAGGTGCAATTTTTGCCGATGCGGGAAATATATGGAATACGAAAGCCATTGAAAATCTGCCAGGGGCGAAATTCAGTTCGGATTTTATAAATGAATTAGGGATCGGAACAGGAATTGGTCTCCGCGTGGATATTCAAAATTTTATTCTGCGTTTTGATTTGGCAGTTCCGCTTCACGATCCGGCTTTACCAAAAGAAGATCGTTGGGTCAACGATTTTGGAAGCCCGGTTTTCAATTTTGCGATCGGTTATCCTTTTTAAATATTGAATAATGAATATTGAATAATGAATTTTGAATAATGAATTTTGAATATGTCAGTTTGAGCCTAACTTTTGAATAGCTGTTCCAATTCGCTTAATACTTTCTTTTTTTCCGATAGAAGTCATAATATGGAACAAATCCGGGCCTTTCATAGCGCCTACGATTGCCAATCGCAAGGGTTGCATAATTTTTCCGAAACCAATTCCCCGGTCGGTGATCCAGGTTTTGATCACATTTTCCAAACTTGCCCGATCGAAATCTGTCATGGTTTCCAGGATTTCGGCAATTTCTTTCATCAATTCCGAAGAACCTTCTTTCCAAGCTTTTTTAGTGGCTTTCTCATCAAATTCCGTGGGGGCGATAAAATAAAACGCTCCTAATTCCCAGAATTCGGAAACAAAATCCGCACGTTCTTTCAGTATGGAAACCACTTCTTCCACATACTCCATGGAAACTTGAATTTCTTTTTGTTGCAGGATTTCTTGAAATTTTTTCGCCAAATCACGGTTGCTTTCTTCTTGAAAATAATGATGTTGGAACCATTTTGTTTTTTCCGAATCAAATTTCGCACCCGATTTGTGCACGCGTTCCAATTCGAAAGCTTGAACCAATTCTTCCAAAGTGAATAATTCCTGCTCTGTTCCCGGGTTCCAACCCAAAAAAGCAAGCATGTTGGTCACGGCCTGGGGCAAATATCCTTCTTCGCGATAACCTGATAAAATTTCGCCCGATTTCGGGTCTTTCCACTCCAATGGAAATACGGGAAAACCACCTTTATCGCCATCGCGTTTGCTCAGTTTTCCCTTGCCTTGTGGTTTTAGAATAAGCGGTAAATGTGCAAATTTCGGGGCTTCCCAGCCAAAAGCTTTGTACAATAAAATATGCAAAGGCATCGACGGCAACCATTCTTCACCACGGATTACATGGGTGATTTGCATCAAATGATCGTCCACAATATTTGCCAAATGATAGGTGGGCATGCCGTCACTTTTGAACAATATTTTATCGTCCAGCAGTTGCGTTTCCGTCTCGATTCCACCTCTAATTTCATCACGCATAAAAATCCGTTCTTCCATTGGCGGTTTAAATCGGATCACATACGGATCGCCGTTCTCTATTTTTGCTTGGATTTCCGCCGGTGAAAGCGACAAGGAATTCTCCAATTTCAACCGATTGTGCCAATTGTAAATAAAGGTTTTCCCTTTTTCTTCGTGCTCTTTTCGGTGGAAATCCAATACTTCTGGCGTATCAAATGCCAAATAGGCGTGGCCATTTTCCACCAATTCATCGGCATATTTTTTATATAAACCTTGGCGTTCACTTTGCCGATATGGACCACAATCAGCTTCCTTTCCCGGACCTTCATCAAAAGGAATACCGCACCAGTTCAAACTATCGATAATGTATTTTTCAGCACCTTCCACAAATCGTTCCTGATCGGTGTCCTCGATGCGCAATAGGAAATCGCCGCCGTGTTTTTTGGCGAACAGATAATTATACAAAGCTGTGCGAACTCCGCCAATATGCAGCGGTCCGGTAGGACTTGGTGCAAAACGCACCCGAACTTTTGAAGCCATAATTTTTTTTTGGAAACAAAGGTACGATCTTAAAACCAAAATGAAGTTCGGCAACTTTTCCGAAAATGTGAAATCCGTTTAGAAAAAACCAAACAGGTTTTCGAAATTCGATGGATTTAAATAGACTTTTTACGGAACTAAAATTTGCGTCGGATATCCTTCAACGCTATCCATTCCTTGAATTTCCAAGTTTGTCAATTTGGTAGAGGAACTGCATTTGCTCTCTGTTCGTTTTAGGATATAAAGAATTTGAAATTCGATATCATCGCCAATCCTAACCGTATAAACATCGGTTTTTGTTTCCCCGCCCAAGAAAACATTAATAAAGTTCACATCGTTTTCACCAATAAAATTAAATTCCACCAGTTCTCCGTTTTGATCTTCGATATGGATTTGATTTTTAGCATAAAGCCCCAGCGTGAACACATTTTCGTGTGTGTCTTGCTTCACAACTTCGAATGTAAAATTGACAGGACCAGTCTCCGCCACCATGTCGCCACAATCGTCACTGCAATTCGCAAATAATAAAGAAATAAAACAAATCTTGAAAAGAGTTCGCATAGGAAATGGTTTTAATGTTTAGAAAAGAGTGATTTGAGTAAAAAGAAAAGTAGGCGGGAACTTACACCGTTTACTTAACTTCGTTGAAAGATATGAATTTTGGGTTAAGAAAGAAAGTCTGTTCCTAAATACCGCTTAAGTTTGTTTTATTGCGGGCATTGACTTTCCTGAGTTCTGATTTTCAATTCTGATCTTTTCTTCCAAGTTCGGATTAGGCAAATTGCAAATGTGTATGGCTTTTAGCGTCGGACTTAAGCAGAAAAATCTAAATAATAAACTCCTTCTTCAATTTTAGATACAGAAATTGTATCACGACCATATATCATTAAATCTTCTCGTAATATTAATTGACCTAATGGAATCCCCATTCTTTCCCTTACATAAATTCCAAATTCGTCTTTATGGATATATGAGGTAAGGTTTTTCGGGAATTTTTGGTCGCTACCCGCTAATGGTTGAGAACCTTCTAATCATCCTCTCATTACAACACCGTCATCCCAAATAAATTCAATAACTTCTTTTATTGTTTCTCCTTCTTTTTCGGGGTTAGGTTGAAGTGCCAGAAATAAATTTGGATATCTTCTTATATAGTCTGTTCGAATCGCGATACAGGCATCATTTGGTCTAACATTTCCATCAGAATGTCCCCAATTTAATCCGTGTTTAGGTTGAGTCTGACCTGTCCTTGGGTCATAAAGTATCATATCACATATTTCCTTGTTATAGGCTAATCCAACTTCTGCCGTTTCTTCTACTACAACTGTATTGCATTCTCTTGCTGAATTTAAGATTATTTCAATGTATCCTTTCATCATATAAAGTTGATTTTCGTCAACTTCAAGCAAAGTTTCTCGATAATCATTGAAAAGACCATTCGAGGAAAAATTGGCTGAACCTATAAGACCTTTTATCGGTGTATTTCCGTTAAGCCAGAGATAACATTTTGAATGACAAGCGATGTCTGGATAAAAGATTTTCCTATTTTCATTGTGAAGACCGAGAAGTTGCTGATGAAGCAAAAACTTTTGATTCTCTTTTTGAAGTCCGTAAATAATAGTACTCTTAAAAGGAAGCTCTTCTAATTTTTTTATTGGGTCTGGTCCCAAAAAACCACTTAATGCGATAAAATCAGTTGCTTGTTGTGGAACTGATTCAAAAAATAACTTATGCAGATTTTTATAGTGTAGCATATTTTAATTTAGGTTCGTTTAATTCTTCAAAAAGGCTGTTTTTTATTCTAAACGTCTTATCTACAGTTTCAAATATTTCACAAACCGTTTCGGCTATTAATTTGGAAAATTTTGGTGGTACAGCATTTCCAATCATTTTGTATTGGTCTCCTCTTGAACCTAAAAACTCAAAATTATCATCAAAAGTTTGTAAGCGAGCTGCCTCTCGAACAGTAATAGAACGAGCTTGCTCTGGGTCAGGATGAATATGTCTTAATCCGACTTTAGAAGAATTGCTGGCATATGACATTTAACTTCTCTATTTTTGAAGAAATTAAAGTCTTATGATTAAAATAGGAAAAGCAATAGAAGGTATTTCACTCAATGGGATAGAGTGGTTGTTAGATGAAGAAAATAATTTAATGACATTTTCAAGTAGAGAAAATGCTAAAAATTTTTTGAAAGAAAATGGATTTGATTCTTTTTCTGAAGAAGAATTGGAAGATTCTTTTTTCTATGAAGAAGTGGACAATTAGGCGATGAAAATATTTTCTCTATGGAAAGCAATAAATTCCAGTTTTGGATGAAATTTTTCTGGAAGATTTAATGACTTACCTTGATAGCAAGCGAAGAATTTTTCAAATGAAGCTTTATCAGAATCTGTGATTAACTTATTTGAAAATTTGATTTCCAAATTATCCGTTAACGTCATCAATCCTTTATCAAAAACTTTATCGTAAAGTGGCGAAAGGCATATTCCATTTGATGGATTTAGTCTTTCATTTTCATTGGATGACCAAGGAATTATGTGGCTTGCAATTAGCAATTCTGGTAAATCAATGTTTGATACAGCACATCTATTATGATAAATTTGGGTTACTACCTTTCGAAAAAAAGACTGATTAACTCTTGTTTTTATCATTCGCTTGACATCTGTTCCTTGCTTTGAATCTATAATTTCCATTTCCGAAATTATAAGTTTTTCTAAATTTCCTTTTCCTGATTTATTGTCCAAAAGAACTTCACTTTCAAAAATTAAATCATCCCAATTATTAGAAAATTCATTATAAATTTCTTGGTCAAGTTTTCCTGCATTACTCATACCTTTCACACCTCTCTTTTGATGATAAGGGTCTAAACTTGCAAAGTTTACTAATTTGAATGCAACCGCACTTGGCGTTCTGCCTATTAAATTAGCCATATTGATAACTTCTTCGGTTCTTTGATTGTATTTACCGAAAGGAATTTTACAATAAAGATTAAAAGTTAAAATCAATTCTTCTCTTGTCCAATTTCTTCTCATATATTCTATGCTGCGTTAGGGATTGAAGCAATTGTTTGAGCTCTTTTTGTGACGATAGGAACAAAAAAGCGAGTGCGGAAAGCCCGACCCGATAGGGTAACGCCCAAAAATATAAACTCGTCTGGAAACGATTGTAATCTCGCATTTTCCCTTACACTTGGAACTCTGTTCCATTTGTAGTGAAAATGGTTCCGATGTCCAGTGTCAATTGTTTTAGAAGGTCTTTTGCTATGGTATCTTGTCCAAGCCTCGTTGAATCTGCGAGAATCGCCCACACCTACGGGTAAATCTTTATGATTTCCGCCTTCTGGAACTTGCGAAATGACATTAATAACGTGTTCAGTATGTTGCGTTCCAAGATGATTTTTTATAACTTTATTTCCATTGCGCATTGTTTTTTGATATTCGCTGAATGGTTTTTTATCATAATTCAATTCTTCATTTCCCAAATCGCTAACCAAATCCGGTAAATCGCCGATTGCATCTTTACAACCAATATAATTCTCGGGTTTATGAGTGGGTTCTGGAAATTCAAAAGTTCCCAATTCTTTTTTGATGGCAACGAAAAAAACCCGTTTTCTAATTTGCGGAATTCCATAGTCAGGTGCGTAAATTAATTTAGGATTACAGTTATAACCCATTTCTTCACAGAGCTGAATTATCTCTTTTTTTGCTTTTCCTTTATATAGATTGAGTAATCCGGGAACATTTTCTATGATTATAGCTTTAGGATTTACCTTTTTTGCTAATTTAAAAACTGCATTAAATAAGGAATTCCTTTCATCGTTTTCATTTCTCGCTCCAGTCAATGAAAAACCTTGACAAGGTGGTCCGGCAATGATAACATCAACTTCGTTTTTTCCTGTGGCTTCCACTATTCTGACAATTGCACTGTCTTCGTGTAAATCCAAAAGAAGAGTTTTGGAATCTTTATGGTTTTCTTTAAACGTTTTAAGTGCAATTTCTGTATTATCCACTCCTAAAATGACGTGAAATCCAGCTTGTTGGAAACCATAAGAGAATCCTCCACATCCAGAGAATAAATCGATTGCAGTCAATTTTCTATTCATTTTCAAAATTTAGTTTTCCTTGTTTAGTATTGATATTTCTCAAATAGGTAGCATTGTCTTCAGCGACTGAAAAAACAGATTCTGAACATTTATATTTAAAAGCCTCTCTTGCAAATTTGTCTGCAAAGAACAAGTCGTTAATTTGCTGGCTGTCAATTTTTAATATTTCAGAAAGTTTTTTGAGTTTAGAAATGCTGAACATTTGTGTTGCATTTTCAATTCGGCAAATGGCACTCGTATTTATGCCGATATAATTGCCGAATTCTGTCTGTGTCCAATCACGTTTTTCGCGTTCACTTTTTATGAATTGTCCGAAACCTGCCATCTTGTTTAGTTTAAAGTCAATTTGACCCAATTTTAGCAAATGTAATTATAATTTGCGAATTTTGTATCAACTTTGAAAATAATTTCTGAAAGTCAGGATTTGTGTGCAAAGACAAAAAACAGCTCTGTATTTTTCTGCAATGGCTTTTTGTATCAACATAAAACAAATATGCTGTTTCTACATTTGGTTTTTCTGCTGGATTTTTTTGTAGTTCTGATTTTCTTTAACTTACGAAAAACACGATGAAAATATGATCCGCTAGCGGTCATAAAACATTGAATCGCAAATTACAGAATAATTTAAAATCTTTATTCCTTCCTGTCGATGGAATTATTTGTACTTTTAGTGGTTTTAGCAGAAGTATTCGACGCCTATGAATAATTATGAACTTATTTGCGCCAAATTAGAGGCGTTCATCAGGAAATATTATACAAATGAACTCATCAAAGGGACCATTTTGTTCTTTTCCGTGGGCTTGTTGTATCTGCTTTTACTGGTATCATTGGAATATTTTTTCTGGTTGGGAAAAATTGGCCGCACCATTTTGTTCTGGTCATTTATAGCCGTGGAAATTGGATTTTTCGTCAAATTTATTCTTATTCCGATTTTTCGGTTGTTCAAGCTTTCAAAGGGAATCAATTTGGAAATGGCCTCCACAATTATTGGAAACCATTTTCCAGAGGTGAGCGACAAACTGTTGAACGTGCTTCAACTGAAACAACAGGGTGGAAATTCGGAATTGATCCTTGCGGGAATCGATCAAAAAGCCGCCGAACTGAAGCCTGTTCCTTTTCAGTTTGCCGTTAATTTCAGAGGGAATTTGAAATATTTGAAATTTGCCATTATACCGATTTTGGTGGTTTTGGCAATTTATATTTCTGGACAAAGTGAACTTTTTTCGAACAGTTATGAGCGCATTGTTCATTATCAAAAAACCTACGAACCGCCGGCACCATTTAGCTTTTTTGTGGTGAATGACAATCTAAACGCCCGGCAGAACGAATCTTTCACTCTAAAAATCCGTTCCGAAGGCAAAATTGTTCCGGAAGATGCTTCCATATATTTCAACGGGGAAACTTATTTTTTGAATGCTGAATCACCTGGGGTTTTTAGTTATGTTTTCGACAAAATGTCGCAGCCGGTGGATTTTTTCATTAGTGCCAATGAAGTGCGTTCACAAAACTTTACGATCGACGTTCTTCCGGTGCCGATGATCTTGGATTTTGAAATGGAACTGGATTATCCCGCATATACCGGAAAAACGAACGAAAAAATTAGTGGAACGGGAAATGCCACCATTCCTGCCGGAACGAATGTTCTCTGGAAATTAAAAACACGTTCCACAAATCAGGTGACGGTGCGGGTGCGGGATTCCTTGAGGAATTTCGATAAAAATGGAAGCGATTTCTCTCTGAAACAACAAATTTTCCAAAGCACTTCCTACGAGTTGTCCACGTCGAACAAGTCGATTGCCGATTATGAAAATCTCACGTTCACTTTAAAAGTGATTAAAGACGATTTCCCAAAAATGGAACTTCAAATGAAAATTGATTCCGTGGATGAACAAACCATGTATTTCCACGGAAGGATTTCCGATGATTATGGGCTTTCGAAATTGGAATTGGTATATTATCCCATAAATAATCCCACCGAAAATCACAAAAAGCCCATTGCGATTTCCAATTCGGTTTTTGAAGAATTTTTATATGCCTTTCCCGATACGCTTCAACTTGAAAAAGGAATTGCGTATGAATTTTATTTTCAAGTTTTCGATAATGATGGCATTCATGGAGCCAAAAAAACCAAAAGTCGCGTTTTTTCTTTCCGAAAACCCACTGAATCTGAAAGGGAAAAGCAGTTGTTGCAAAACCAGAAAGAGGCGATGCAGGGAATGAACAAATCGGCAGAAAAACTGGAAGATTTTAAAAAGGAACTTTCGGAATTCAACCAAATGGAAAAAGAACAGAACCAATGGAGCTACACCGATCGGAAAAAGTTAGAGAATTTTCTGGAACGTCAGGAGCAACAGCGAAAGATGATGATGAATTATACCAAGGATCTGAAAAAGAACTTGGAAGAATTTCAACCTAAAAAAGAGGAAAATCCTTACAAAGAAGAACTTCAAAAGCGTCTGGAACAAAATGAAAAGAAATTGCAAGAGAATGAAGAACTTCTAAAGAAATTGGAAGAATATAGCAAAAAAATCAACCAAGAAGATTTGGGTAAAGAATTGGAGCAGCTTGCCAAGGAAAACATCAACCAACAAAAGAACTTGGAACAATTATTAGAATTGACAAAGCGTTTTTATGTTGAAGAAAAAACCAAGAAAATAGCGGATGATTTACAGGAATTGGCAAGAGAACAAGATTCCCTTTCGCAGAAAGCCGAGGAGAATACTTCCGAAAAACAAGATTCTTTGAATAAAGAATTTCAGGATATTGAAAAGCAGATGGAAGATTTGAACAAGGAAAATGAGGGTTTAAAAGAACCTATGGAACTAGGTTTGGACGAGGAGAAGAAAGAAGAAATTTCTGAGGAACAGCAGGAAGCGAAGGAAAAATTGGAGCAAGCGGAGCAATCGGAAAAGCAAAAAGAGAAAGAACAAAGCAAATCTGATGCGCAAAAAAATCAACAAAAAGCAGCGAAGAAAATGCAGGAACTTTCTGAGTCCATGCAGCAACAAATGATGATGTCAGCTTCTGAAGGAGTGGAAGAAGATGCCAAAATGCTGCGTCAGATTTTGGATAATTTGCTTACTTTTTCCTTTCAACAAGAAGCCTTGATGGCAGATTTTCAGGAAATTCAGGATAATAATCCGATTTATGTTGAAAAACTCAAGCGACAAAATATGCTGCGCACGAATTTTGAACATGTGGATGACAGTTTATACGCTTTAGCGCTTCGAAATCCTATGATTTCAGCAAGAATTACCGAGAAATTAACAGATGTAGCTTTCAATATCGATAAATCCATCGAACGTCTTGCTGAAAACCAAATCCACCAAGGAGTTGGAAGTCAGCAATATACTATAACCGGAGCGAATGATTTGGCGTTGATGCTTGGCAATGCCTTAAACCAAATGCAGATGCAGATGAAAGGCATGGGACAAGGAAAAAAAGGAAAAAAGGGAAAAGGCCAAGGACAAGGTTTCCAACTTCCTGATATTATTAAAAAGCAAGGAGAGCTCGGCGAGAAAATGAAACAAGGGATGAAAGGGAAATCGGGCGAAGGAGAAAAAGGTGAATCTGGGAAAAAGGGTGAATCCAAGGGTGGAAAAAATGGACAGTCAAAATCTGGACAAGGAAAACAAGGTCAAAGTGAAGGAAAGGAGGGAATGGGACAAGAGGGTTCAAATGGCGAATTGTATGAAATTTATAAACAACAACAACAACTCCGGGACGCCTTGGAAGATAAAATTCGTGAAGCCGGTTTAGGACCGGATGCCAAACGATTGGCCAAAGAAATGGAAGACCTAGAAAATGAATTGTTGCTAAAAGGTTTCAATGAACAAACTTTACAAAAAATATTGGCGCTGCAGCAACAACTGATGAAGCTGGAAAACGCGACCTACAAGCAAGGGAAAGACACCAAACGCGAATCTGAAACCAATTTTAAGGAATACCAAAATACCACGGATGCCAACTTATTGAAGGCCAAAGATTATTTTCAAACCACCGAAATTTTAAATCGACAAAGCTTACCTTTGCGGCAAAATTACAAGGAGTTGGTGGAGGAGTATTTTAGTAAACAGTAGCGGTGTTCAGTTGGCAGTAGCAGTGAGCGGTAAAGTGGCACAAAATATACTTTTAAAAAGACGTAAATTTTAAGATGCATAAATCTGTAACCCATAATTATGATTCAGTTTTATTCTGAAAATGATTTTGAGCTTGCCAAGGCTCAGGAAATTCGAAAATGGTTGCAAGCGGTTATTACTTCCGAGGAAAAAACCTTGGGGGAGATCAGTTATATTTTTTGCAGCGATGAATATTTATTGGGATTAAACCAACAATTTCTTCAACATAACACCTACACGGATATTATCAGTTTCGATGATTGTATAGGAAATATGCTTCAGGGTGAAATTTATATCAGCACGGAACGAGTTCAAGAAAATGCCGCGGAATTTGGCATTTCTTTTGAAATAGAGCTTCGGCGGGTAATGGTTCACGGAATTTTACATTTTTGTGGTTACAAGGATAAAACTTTAGAGGAAGCAGCCGAGATGAGAAGAAAGGAAGACGAAAAATTAAAAATGTTCCACGTGGAACAATAAACAATAGTATATGTTTGATAATGAATATGACGTAATCGTGGTGGGTGGTGGCCACGCGGGCAGTGAAGCGGCGGCGTCGGCGGCCAATATGGGTTGCAGTACGCTCCTAATTACGATGAACCTACAAAATATTGCGCAAATGTCATGTAATCCCGCCATGGGCGGAATTGCAAAAGGTCAGATTGTGCGGGAAATAGATGCTTTGGGCGGATATAGTGGAATTGTAAGCGATACGAGCGCTATCCAGTTCAAGATGCTGAATAAATCCAAAGGTCCTGCTATGTGGAGCCCAAGAGTTCAAAGCGACCGGATGCGGTTTGCGGAAGATTGGCGATTAATGCTCGAAAAAACCGAAAACCTCGATTTCTATCAAGAAATGGTTTCTGGTCTTTTAGTCAAAAACCATAAAATTGTAGGCGTGAAAACTTCCCTCGGAATCAAGGTAAAGGCGAAAACCGTAATCTTGACCAATGGAACATTTTTGAATGGACTTATTCATATCGGAGAAAAAAGTTTTGGCGGGGGACGCGCAGGTGAACGTGCCGCAACGGGAATCACGGCGGAATTGAACGAACTTGGGTTCGAATCTGGCAGAATGAAAACCGGAACTCCTCCGCGCGTTGATGGTCGTTCATTGGATTTTTCAAAAATGACCGAACAACCCGGTGATGAAAATCCAGCGAAATTTTCCTTTTTGAATTGCACCAAGCCGTTAACCAAACAGCGTTCGTGCCAACTGACCTATACCTCAGAAAAAGTGCACGATTTGCTGCGCGAAGGTTTTGATCGATCTCCCATGTTCAACGGGCGAATTAAAAGCACTGGCCCGCGCTATTGTCCCAGCATCGAAGATAAAATTGACCGCTTTGCCGATAAAGATAGGCATCAACTTTTTGTGGAACCCGAAGGTTGGAAAACGGTTGAATATTATGTAAACGGGTTTTCTACTTCCCTGCCGGAAGATGTGCAATATAAAGCGCTCCAATCTGTAGTTGGCTTTGAAAATGTAAAATTCTTTCGTCCTGGTTATGCGATCGAATATGATTATTTTCCCCCGACACAACTAAAACATACCTTGGAGACAAAATTGGTGGATGGACTTTTCTTTGCCGGCCAGATCAATGGCACCACCGGTTATGCAGAAGCAGCTTCCCAAGGATTAATGGCAGGAATCAATGCAGCCTTAAAAGTGCAGGAAAAGGAATCCTTAATCCTCAAAAGGAACGAAGCCTATATTGGGGTTTTAATTGACGATTTGATCACAAAAGGAACGGAAGAACCTTATCGAATGTTTACGTCGAGAGCGGAATACCGAACTCTTTTACGGCAAGATAATGCTGATTTCCGATTGACGGGGAAATCGCATGCTTTGGGTCTTGCTTCAGAAGAGCGACTGCTAAAAATGGAAGAAAAAAAGGAAGCATCGGAGGCTTTTGTGACATTTTTCAAAGATACCAGTATTGGCCCAGAAGAAGCAAATGCGGTTTTGGAAGCAAATGATTCCGCCCCAGTTTCACAAAGTGGAAAAATGTTCAAATTATTTTCAAGACCCAATATTTCCATGGCCGATGTTCGCAAATTTGACGCAGTGGAATCCTATATTCAAAAGCACGATTTAAACGAGGAAGTTTTGGAACAAACCGAAATCCAAGTGAAGTATTCCGGATATATAGAAAAGGAAAAACAAAATGCCAATAAATTGACACGTTTGGAAAACCTAAAAATCCCGAACAATTTTGATTATTCCAATATAAAATCCATGACTATCGAGGCACGACAAAAGTTGGGGAAAATTCAACCGGTCACCGTCGCGCAGGCTTCCAGAATTAGTGGGGTGAGTCCAAGCGATATTTCTGTTTTGCTTGTTTATTTGGGAAGATAAATTTTAATAATGAATTCATTCCACACAAAGATGTTCCACGTGGAACAAAATCTGTTCCACCAAATAATTCTTTCAAAAAATGCCAATTGAATTCAATAATACAAAACCTTATTTAAAGTGTAAAGATCATACTTATTCGGGTGAAACTTTTCAGTTGGTGTACGCTCCTGACTATGATATATTGTTGACTTGCCCACGTCCTGAACCGGAAGAATTGCCAAAATATTACCAAAGCAAAGATTATATTTCGCACACAGATTCCAAAAAAACATTCATTGATAAAATATATCAACGGGTGAAATCCTTTATGCTCCAAAAAAAGATGAAGTTGCTGGAGAACTATCACCCACAAAAAGGAAATTTGTTGGACATTGGAACAGGAACCGGGGATTTCTTAAAAGAAGCAAAAAAAAGAGCTTGGGAAATTTTTGGAACGGAACCAAATGCAGACGCACGAAAAATTGCTCAAATTAAAGGAATAAACCTGCAAATCCAAACTGCGAAGTTTTCCGAAAGAAAATTCGATGTAATCACGATGTGGCACGTTTTGGAACACGTTCCGGATTTAGAAAAGCAATTGGCAGAATTAGATCGGCTCTTGAAAAAAGACGGCACCCTTTTCGTGGCCGTTCCAAATTTCAAAAGCTATGACGCCCAATATTATAAAGAATTTTGGGCAGCTTACGACGTGCCTCGTCATTTGTATCATTTTTCAAAAGAAGGTATCGTTAAACTTTTTGCAAAATCCGGTTTTGAAATCCTACAAACCTTACCTTTAAAATTTGATGCCTATTATGTGAGTTTGCTTTCGGAAAAACATAAATCCGGCAGGAATCATTTTTTAAAGGCATTGATTATTGGATTTATTTCAAATTGGAAGGCAAGTTCTTCCAAAGAGTATTCTTCCCATATTTATATCCTAAAAAGATCTTGATTCCTGTTTAAATCCTATTTAAAGCTGTTTTCTGTCAAAATTAATACAACAACGTCAGAAAATTGAAACACCGGTAAAACACCTTAAACAAGCCCAATTACGATGCGTTTCATTTATGAGAACCAACTTTACTATTGATAATATCTATATCTGTTTAAACCAAAAAAACACGAACGCCATACTGAAGTTTTCAATCTATCAAACATCTTTTTTTATACCTTGGTGGTTTTTTTACGGTAATTAATCAAAAATTCAAACAAATTCAATGAACACGAAATATCTTGACTTAATAAGTCAGACCTATTATTTTCCCCAGGAAGAATTCCAGTTGAAAGGCGACACGCTTGAATTCCATGGAATTGATTTAATGGAATTGATTCAACAATATGGTGCACCGCTTAAATTTACTTATTTGCCCAAAATATCCGAAAATATCCAATTGGCCAAAAAGTGGTTTGAGAAAGCGATGCGCGAAAACAATTATGAAGGGAAATATAGTTATTGCTATTGCACCAAAAGTTCGCATTTTCAACACGTTTTGGAACGTGCCCTTGAAAATAATATTCATATTGAAACATCTTCAGCCTTCGACATTGATATCGTGGAAAAACTGAAGAAAAAAGGAAAAATAAAAAATGATACGTTCGTGCTTTGCAATGGTTTCAAACGAGAACAATACATCACCAATATTGCGCGGCTCATCAATAATGGACATCAAAATTGCATCCCGATTATCGACAATTACGAAGAAATCGATTTGCTGACAGACATCATCAAAGACGATTTCAAAATTGGAATCCGCATCGCTTCGGAAGAAGAACCGAAATTCGAATTTTATACCTCCCGTTTGGGGATTGGTTACCGAAATATTGTTCCTTTTTACGAAGAACAAATAAAAAACAATGATCGGATTGAACTAAAAATGCTCCATTTTTTCATCAATACCGGAATTCGGGACACGGTCTATTATTGGAACGAATTATTGAAATGTTTGAAAGTGTATATCCGTCTGAAAAAGATTTGCCCCAGTTTGGACAGTTTGAATATTGGCGGCGGATTTCCCATAAAAAACTCGTTGGCTTTTGAATATGATTATCAATATATGGCCGATGAAATTATTAATCAAATCACGATTGCTTGTGCCGATGCGGAGGTCCCAGTACCAAATATTTTCACGGAATTTGGAAGTTTCACGGTGGGCGAAAGCGGAGGTGCCATTTATGAAGTTTTGTACCAAAAACAACAAAACGATCGTGAAAAATGGAATATGATCAATTCCTCTTTTATCACGACCCTTCCCGATACTTGGGCCATAAATAAACGCTTTATCATGTTGTCCATAAATCGTTGGAACGATGAATATGAGCGGGTTTTGCTGGGCGGACTCACTTGCGATAGCGACGATTATTACAACAGCGAACAGAACATGAACGCGATTTATTTACCGAAATATCGGAAGGAAAAACCCTTATATATTGGATTTTTCAATACCGGTGCCTATCAGGAAACCATTGGTGGTTTCGGCGGTTTGCAGCACTGCTTGATCCCCAGCCCAAAACATATTTTGATTGACCGGGATGATAAAGGAAAGATTTTCACAAAATTGTTCAGCGAACAACAAAAAAGTTCAGATTTATTGAAGATTTTGGGTTATGAATAAAATGGTTTTTTGCGAGCAGAAGATTAACATTTATTTGCGACGCTGTTTCGTTTATTTCGTTTAATATTGTTTGAAAGTAATTATACGATGGAAACATTTGAAAAAATAAATAGACCTTCAAAAGATGAGCAGCAATTAGCTATGGAATCTTATGATGCTCTGACTGCTGCTATCGAACAACTGAAATCTGAAAATCCAGAGATTGAAATTGAAGAAACTCAGGAAAGAATCAAAATTCCCATGAGCGCTCTAAAATTTTTGGGTGAAATTTTAAAAGCAATGGGGCAAGGAAAGTCTTTTTCTCTTGTTCCAATTGCGACAGAGGTTACAACTCAAAAAGCAGCAGAGCTTTTGGGATGTTCCAGGCCTCATTTTGTGAAATTACTTGAATTTGGGGAAATTGAATATACCAAAGTGGGTAAACACAGAAGGGTTAGATTGGAAGATGTTATGAATTACAAAAGAAAAATGAAGAAAATACAGAAAAAGTATATTCAAGATATCATGAAATCTGATGAAGATTTAGGATTATATGATTCATAATGTTCGTTTAAAATGTGTCTTGGACACGAATGTGATTTATCCAATTGAAATTAGGGATTTACTTTTTTGGTTTGCATATTTTGATTTGTACACGCCCAAGTGGAGCGAGCATATTTTTGATGAATGGAAGGATGTAATGAAACGAAAGGGTATTAGTGAAAAAGAAGCATTTAAAAGAGTTCAAAAGGCAAACATGGCTTTTCCCGATACTTTGGTAAAGAACTATTCTGGTTTAATAGAAAATTTATCGTTGCCAGATATAAAAGATTGTCATGTATTGGCCGCTGCCATAAAAACAAATGCCAATGTAATAGTCACCAACAATATCAAAGATTTCCCTGAAGAATATTTGGCTTCTTTTGGATTAACTGTAAAAACGGCCGATGGTTTTTTAACGGATATTATCAACTTAAATCCGAAACAAGCTTTAAGAGCATTTAGAAACTTGGTTTTAAACAGAAAAAATCCAAATTTGAATGAATTTGAAGTCCTCGATATTTTTAGAAAAAGAGGCTTAAAAGAAACAGCCGATTCTTTACATTCACAACTTTAAACTGCAATTATTGTCGAAAAATACAAACAACAAGACTAACCAAAAATTGATTTTTACAAAAGATGAAAATTAAAAACTATGCAGGCATTCCTGATAAATATGCCCGATTGGAAGACGCAAAAGTTGTGCTAATCCCTGTCCCGTATGACGGTACGAGCACCTGGCAGAAAGGTGCCGACAAAGGACCCGAAGCATTTCTGAATGCTTCAGAAAACATGGAATTGTTCGATATCGAAACGCGGACTGAGGTGTATAAAAGAGGAATTTATTTGGCTCCGGCGATCACCGAAAATTCATCACCTGAAAAAATGGTGGATTCCGTCCATAAAATCACCAAAAATTACATCAAGCAAGAGAAATTTGTAACAATTTTTGGAGGCGAACATTCCGTTTCCATCGGCACTGTTCGTGCTTTTAACGAAATGTTCGAGGATTTGACGGTGGTTCAAATAGACGCACATGCCGATTTAAGAAAAACCTACGAAGGTTCCACATGCAACCACGCCTGCGCGCTTTATGAAGCCAGTAAAAACACCAATTTGGTTCAAGTGGGAATTCGTTCCATGGACGTGGAAGAGTTGGATGAAATGGATGAAAATCGCGTGTATTTTGCCCATGATTTGTATGAAGATTGGATGGATGACGCGATTGGTCAAATGACACCCAATGTATTTATTACCATTGATTTAGATGCCTTCGACCCTTCCATTCTTCCATCAACCGGAACACCGGAACCGGGCGGATTGTTTTGGTACGAAACTTTGGATTTTTTGAAAATGATTTTTGAAAATAAAAACGTGGTTGGTTTCGATATTATGGAACTTTGCCCAAACCCGAATGAAAAATCTTCTGATTTCTTGGCCGCCAAATTATATTATAAAATGTTGGCGTATAAGTTCAAGCAGTGAGCAATTTCAGTGTTCAGTGTTCAGTGTTCAGTGTTCAGTGTTCAGTGTTCAGTAAGCAGTATGCAGTTTCCCAATACTCACATCTAAAATCTCAATACTAAAAAAAAATGAAAGGAGCAATTTCGGAATTTATCGAAAAGTATTATTTGCATTTTAATGCGGCCACAGTGGTTGATGCAGCAAAAGCATATCAAGCCCAATTGGACAAAGGCTCCAAAATGTTGGTTTCCATGGCAGGCGCGATGAGTACTGCGGAATTGGGAAAAATTTTTGCTGAAATAATTCGTCAAGACAAGGTGCAAATTATCTCTTGTACCGGCGCAAATTTAGAAGAAGATATTATGAATTTGGTGGCGCATTCTCACTATAAACGTATTCCCGAATACCGCGATTTGACCCCAAAAGATGAATGGGCTTTGCTCGAAAAAGGCCTAAATCGTGTGACGGACACATGCATTCCCGAAGAGGAAGCTTTCCGTCGGTTGCAAAAACATATTTTCAAAATATGGAAAGATGCGGAGGATAAAGGTGAGCGCTATTTGCCACACGAATATATGTATAAACTCTTGCTTTCGGGGGTTTTGGAGGAATATTACGAAATCGATTTGAAGGATTCATGGATGTATGCCGCGGCTGAAAAAAACCTGCCCATCATCGTTCCGGGATGGGAAGATAGCACGATGGGAAATATTTTTGCCAGCTATGTCCTGAAGGGCAAATTGAAGGCTTCAACCATGAAATCAGGGATTGAATACATGACTTTTTTGGCCGATTGGTACACGGAAAATTCTAAAAATGGAATTGGATTTTTTCAAATTGGTGGAGGGATCGCGGGCGATTTCCCCATCTGTGTCGTTCCGATGTTGTACCAAGATATGGAAAGGCCCGAAACACCATTTTGGAGCTATTTCTGCCAAATTTCCGATTCCACCACCAGTTATGGTTCTTATTCCGGAGCGGTTCCCAATGAAAAAATTACTTGGGGAAAACTAGATTTGGACACGCCGAAATTTATCATTGAAAGTGATGCGACCATCGTGGCTCCGTTGATTTTTGCTTATTTGTTGGGAATGTAATTTTCCTTAGTTTTTACCACAGAAAAAATCAAAATCAAAAAAACACATGCTTTTAGCGGAAATAATCGAGAAAAGAAGAGCCGTTTTTCCCGATCAATACAACGACCGGCCAATTGAAAAAGAAATTTTACACGAAATCTTGTCCGCAGCAAATTGGGCACCTACACATAAAAGGACTGAGCCTTGGCGCTTTAAAGTGATGCTTGGGGAAAGTAAATTCGCTTTAGGGAAATTTTTGGCCGAAAAATACAAGGAAACAACACCAAAATCTTCCGAATTTAAATGTGGCAAAATTGAAAGGAAATTCAGGAAATCAGCTTGTGTTATTGCTATTTGTTGTCAATTTGATCCAAAGAAAAGTCTTCCGGAATGGGAAGAAATCGCCGCAACAGCAATGGCCGTTCAAAATATGTGGTTGGTATGCACGGAATTGGGAATTGGAAGTTATTGGAGCACTCCCGAAACAATGAAATTTTTTGGGGAATTTGCACAACTTTCTGAAGGCGAAAAATGTCTCGGCTTTTTCTATATGGGATATTTCGACGAATCCATGCCCGAAGGAAAAAGAAATTCTTCCATAGAAGAAAAAACGGAATGGATTGGGTAATAACCGCAATTTGTTCAGTCTTTGGACAAAAAAGATGTAATTTTATAAAATGAAGTCAAATTTAATAAAATCACTCACGGATAATTTTGAGTCTAATTCCCATAAAACGGAAGAAGGCGTGGAATTTTGGTTAGCGAGGGACTTGCAGCATTTATTGGATTATAGCAAATGGGACAACTTTCAAAGTGTTATTTCTAAAGCAAAAACTGCTTGTGAAATGTCAGGGGAAGATATTTTTAATCATTTTGCCGATGTCGGGAAAACGATACAAATGCCTAAAGGAGCAGAAAAGGAAATACCTGATATAATGCTGACAAGGTTTGCTTGTTATTTAATTGCTCAAAATGGAGATACAAGGAAGAAAAAAATTTCATTTGCTCAAAGATATTTTGCTATTCAAACAAGAAAAGCTGAAATAATAGAGCAAGAAATGCTTGAATATGAACGTGTTCAAGCGAGGGAAAAACTAAAAAAAACTGAAAAAGAACTTTCTCAAGTTATATTTGAACAGACCGGTGGTAACCAAAATTTTGCATTAATTAGAAGTAAAGGAGATGCCGCTCTTTTCGGACGCACTACAAAACAAATGAAAGAAAAGTGGAATGTAAAAAACAAACCATTAGCTGATTTTATGCCAACTATTCTTTTAAAAGCAAAAGATTTTGCAACAGAAATAACAATATTTAATGCTAAAGAAAAAAGGATGAGTACGGAGAATGCTGTATCACGTGAACACATTATAAATAATTCCACCGTAAGAAAAACCTTGCTTTCTCGAGGAATTGTTCCTGAAAACCTTAAACCTGAAGTGGACGTATATAAAGTTAGTAGAAAGCTAAACAGCGATGAAAAGAAAATTTTGAAAAATCCAGATAAATTAAAATGAAACCTATCACAACCACGGCCATGAAAAAACGGGAAATTATTAAAGTCTAAATACTTGGCGCAACAATTTTTCACCCCATTAAAAATAAGCCCGCAACTGTACGCTTCCCGTATGAATGGTTTTGGAATTTTCACTTTTTCTTCCATAATAAGTAAAGTTCAAATCCAAAAATTCAGTTAGTTTTTTTTGTGCTAAAAACGACCATGTATAATTTTTTTCCGGTTGTAATCCTTGTAACATCTGATAGGCCGTGGGCGAAAACGGATCGCCTTTAAAATCGTTTAAAATATAGTTGAATTCAGCATTGATGGAATATTTTTGACCGTTTGTTAAGAAACAAGAAAGCCCCATTTTTTGTTGCGATAGAGTTTCTTTGTCTCCCAATTCATTTTCTTGGTTTCCAAATCGGTAAAAAGCGTTCAATTGTGCGCGGTCCGAAAATAAATAGGAAATCTTTGGATTCAGGGAATAGCCTTCGATGCGGTAATTTCGCGCTGGAAAATTTTCGGAAAAGCTTTCGCTTCGATCCAATTGATTTTTCAAATTGAACAACCAACTTTCCTTCAAATTGTGGGTGAATTCCACTTGATGACTTTTAAGGATATTTTCTTGCAAACCCGTGGAAAGCAGGTTTTTGGCGTTGCTAGAAATAAAAGTGTACGAAGAAGTGAAATGTTGTTTTCCACGGTTAAGAAACAAAGTGGTGGTGAAATGGGAATTTAATGCCAATTCATTTTCCTCGGAAGAATTGAACGGATTAATATTGAAATTGTTCCCTTCCCGCTTTATTTTCCGATCGATCAAATAGGAAGTTTGGTTGTAAAAATGACCAAGAAATTTTTTGAAATTTTCTTCCGTGCTCCAATCCGCAAAATTCAGTGTCACGATTTGGCTGAACTTGTTTTGATGCGTTTTTATAAAAATTTGATTGGGAAGAAAAACCCTTACAAACGTGGCCTGATCTGGAAAAGGCGCAATTTCGAATTCTTCCAGTTCTTGTATCCCATTTCCGTTGTAATCGATCCAAGTATATTGGCCTTGTCCCGGATCTACTTCAATATAGGTAAATTCTTGCTGGGGCAAGGTGCCGCTTTTTGTTTCATAGGTGGTGTTCAACATCAAAATCCTATCGAACAGGAATTGGTTGTAGAGCAACCGGGAATTTAGCGCGCGGATTTTTTCGTCCTGCACGTTACTTTCTAAAGTTCTATAATTGACGAAAACGGATAAATTGGCATTTTCGGAGCGCAAAACCTGCGATTTCAAATAATAATCATTGGAATGGCTAACTTGCTCTAATTTGTTGTTCCAAAGGCTGTCATTTACGCGATGGCGATAACCAACTTGCGCAAAAACCGACGTGCTATCACCAATTCCGGTAAAGGTTTCATAGCTCTTAAAAGCTTGGCTCGCGCCAGTAAATTTGTTAGTTTCATTCAGAATTTGTTCGTTTTTTTCCATGGAAAACTTGCCGCCAACCCAAGCACTTTTAAAACTGTAAATTGCCTTGGTATAAAATCGTAAAAAATCTGAATCGATCGTTTCTGCGTGACTGCTCAAAAGGCTTGCATTTGTTGAAATTTGAAGACTATCAAGACGTAGATTTACTTCCAAAACATGCCGTGAACCGCTAAAGTTTTTGGAATAATCCAGTTGTTGAAATCGATAGCTGGCAATTCCTTTTTCCGTGGAAAAGAACTCGAATCCAGTATCGAGAAAACTTTGATTTCCAATGGAATTTGTCAAATTCCAGTCGCGGGAGAATTCAACATCATAAATTGGTTCCACACTTTTGAAGTTATTCTGAATGTAATTCAAATTAGCAAAAGCATTCAGTTTCCAATCCTTTTTTTTCACCAAGGTTTGAGTGAATTGCAACCTTCCCGCAAATCCATCATTATTGGAGTCATCTAAATTGGAAAACAAATTCAAATCGTTTTTGCTGCCCGCAAATTCAAATCCTATATTGGTTTTTTCGGAAGGCTGATAATTTCCATGAACCACGGCCAGCTGTAATTTTGTCGGTGCGAAAAGCTGGATGATCGGCGCATAACTCCCTTGGGAAATCCCATTTACTGGCGCGACATATTCATAAATCCGAGTAATGGCCGAAGCATTCGTCAGCACATAATCGCCTTGGTTTTCACCAACCAAACTAAATCGGACTTGGTACAAATTGGCTTCCGGATCGGCAGAATACACAAAAATTTCATTCCCGTTCTGAACCTGTTTTTCATATAGAACTTTGTTTTCATCAAAAGTGTCCGGGATCGCACTTTGTGCCACCATTTCGTCCGTAGCATCTCCGGCAGCTTGTAAAACCTTGACTTGTTCCTCGTTTAGATTTTGTTGCAGAGGCTGGTTTTTCAAATCATTTTCGGAATAAACAAAAGCACCGATTTTTAATTTTTCACTTTGAAAATCACCGCCACCGGTAGCAACCAGTCGCGCATAATTTCGGTCGCTATATTGATATTCCACCACGATGCGCATTTCGGAAGTAATTGGATAAGTCGCGTTGAAAATAATTTCCCCCGCGTTATAATCAATGATATAATCTTTGCCTTCTCCACGTTCCAAACGAACGCCGTTCACGAAGACCCGCTCGCTTCCGGCAACGATCAATACGAACAGCTCCCCATTTGGTCCGGTGAGTTTATAGGGACCTTGGTTTCCTTCCTGCCCGGGAAATTCACTTTTCGCAAAAACCCCACGCACTAAAGCGCCCGCCGCAAAAAGATGCACTGGATTTTCGTCTGGATTCAGCGTTCCTCCCAAGGAAAGTCCCTGCACTTTTTTGGTGAAAGAGGCGAAATAGGAATTGTCTTGAACCAAATCCACATCACCGGCACGAATATTCCAATGTTCCCCGTATAATTCAATAAAAACCTGATCAAATTCATCCAAATTCTGAGAATAACCGGTTTGCTGAATGGGAATGTTTGAATCTTGGATTGATGAGCGCAAATTGACGCCCTCGCTGATTTTTCCAGAAATCTGCAGATCGAGTTCAGAATCTAAAACGGTATTCTGATTATTGCCCGTGGTTATTCCTCTGGAAATACTTCCGTTGGTGTTCAATCCTTCAAACGGCGTGAAATCGCGCACTTCTTTTTGCCGGCTCAATTGGTAAAGTTTGTTCAGGTTTCTGGTGTCTTCCACAATAATTTCTTTGTTGAACTGCCGATATTTTCTGGTTAAAAATTCTGGAAAAGGCAAATAATTAACTTGAAGACTGTCGTGGGTTTTCAGAAGCTTTTCTTTTAGAAACAACTGGGAGGTCGCATAATCCACTGAATAAAAACTCGTGTCAATGTTTTGTCCCGCTAAGGTTTTAAGTTGAAAAAAAGCTGAATTGATGCTCACGGAATCGATTTGAATCGTATCGCGCACGGCAACCTTTTTTATGCGCAGATTGGTGGGTTCCACTTGTGCAAAAATAGCCAGTGGCAAAAGAAAGAAACCAAATAGGAAAAATGTTCGCATCATTGGTAAAACTAAAGCATTTCCATAATATTTCACAACGCCGAAAATCAATTGACTTTCGGTTCGATTTCGTTAAGAATTCATTTTGAGGAATTCACAAATTTGGAGCGGAAATTGGTCCAAACCTTCTATTTTTGTGGCAAAACGAAAAAATGATCATCATTTCTTATAATGTCAATGGAATTCGGGCGGCACTTCGTAATGGTTTGTTGGAATGGCTTTCTCAGGCAAACCCCGATGTACTTTGCCTTCAGGAAATAAAAGCAAATCCAGATCAGTTTGACGAAACAGTTTTTCACGAAGCCGGATATTCCTATTGCCATTGGTTTCCCGCACAAAAAAAAGGATATAGCGGAGTTGCCATCATTAGCAAAATTCCGCCGGAAAATGTAGAATATGGAACCGGAATCGATTATATGGATTTTGAAGGTCGCACGTTGCGTGCCGATTTTGCTGATGTTTCGGTGATGAGCCTTTATTTGCCTTCCGGGACAAATATTAATCGGTTGGAGCATAAACTGAAATTTATGGCTGATTTTCAATCGTATATAGATACCTTGAAAAATGAAATTCCGAACTTGGTTATTTGTGGCGATTACAATATATGCCACGAAGCCATTGATATTCACGATCCTATTCGATTGAAGAACGTTTCTGGGTTTTTACCGGTAGAACGCGAATGGATACGCGGTTTTATGGATTCTGGTTTTACGGATTCATTTCGATATTTGAATAAAGACAGACAAGAATATAGTTGGTGGAGCTATCGCGCCAATGCCCGGGCAAACAACAAAGGTTGGCGCTTGGATTATCATTTGGTGGCGGAACCATTGCGGAAAAAAATATCTAGGGCAATCATTTTGCCAGAAGCTAAACACAGTGATCATTGTCCGGTTTTGTTGGAAATTAATTCGTGAAATTTGAATTATTCGATGAATACACAGATATTTTAGTCAAATTTTTTTCGAACTAAAAATTGGAATAAAATTATTTAGGTTAATTTTAAGCCATGAAGGCTTTGAATTTACCCTTAATTCTGCTCACGCTAATCTTTATAGCGGGTCTTATAATGGGGGTTTTTGTCCCTTTGCCACTGAAAGCGGTGATTCTGTCGCTGAGTTTTATCTTTCCGGTTTTTCTTATTATTTATTTTCTCCAACGCAATCGTCCGTTCTATTCTTATTCTTTTGCTGCCATTGCGTTTATTTTAATGTTTATTATAGGCTTTTTTGCCACTAAATTCCATTCTCAGGAAAACAATAAGGATCACTATATCAATTATTTATCGAGCAGTGGTTTTCATCAGGAAGACGGGAAACTATTCCTGGGAAAAGTAGTGAAAGAACTCAATTCAAATCAGTATTCGAACAAGTATGTTTTGAAGTTGTCTGCCATTGGGAAACGAGCGGTGGAAGGCGAAGTTTTGTTGAACGTGGGAAAAGATTCCACAGGGAAAGCTTTAAAAATCGATGACGTTATAGCGCTAGATGGAAGTTTAAGTATAATTCAGCCGCCCAGAAATCCTTACCAATTCGATTATAATGCATTTATGAAGAACAGAGGGGTTTTCAGACAAATCTTTTGCCAACCTCAAGAAGTTTTGGTTCTTCGCAACGAGCTTTCATTCCGGGGTTTTGCTGAAAATGCACGAGAATCTATCGTAAAAAATCTTCGGGAAAACGGTTTTTCAGAAAGCCAACTTGCTATGGTTCAGGCCTTGCTGCTCGGCCAAACCGATGATATTTCCGATAAAATTTATGATAATTACAAAACCGCTGGCGTGGTTCACATACTGTCTGTTTCCGGTTTGCATGTGGGTTTTGTGCTGTTGATTCTCAATTTTATGTTGAAATTCCTGGAGCGTTTAAAACACGGCAAATACATTAAAGTGATCTTGCTTGTTCTGTTAATGTGGAGTTTTGCGTTGCTCGCTGGTTTTTCTGCCGCGGTAGTTCGCTCCGTAACAATGTTTTCCGTGGTGGCCGTAGGTTTGAATTTTGGACGGAAAACTTATCTATTGAACATTCTTTTTATGTCCCTGCTTGCCATTCTCCTTTTTGCCCCGCAATTTATTTTTGAACTCGGTTTTCAATTGAGCTATTTGGCGGTTATTAGCATTGTGATTTTTCAGCCGCATATCTATGCATTTTGGAAACCGCGAACCAAAGTCGGAAAACTGGGTTGGGGAACAATGACGGTCAGTCTTGCCGCACAAATAGGGATATTTCCGTTGATTTTATACTATTTTCATCAATTTCCCGGCATGTTTTTGTTGTCCAATTTATTGATCATTCCGTTGGTCGGGTTAATTTTAGGGTTGATTATGGCGTCCGTGGCTTTGGCTTTTTTGGGAATTCTTCCTGATTTTGTAGCCTATGGAGTGGGAAAAAGTATCGATGTTTTGAATATGATGGTTGCTTGGTTTGCCGATCGCAGAGAATTTCTCATTGAAAATATCCATTTTACTTCTTGGGAAATGTGGGGAAGTTATTTAGTCCTTTTTTTCATTGTATTGTTGGTTTGGAAATTTACTTATCAGAAAGTGTTGACCTTGGCGTTGTCCACAATTCTTCTATTGGGGGTTTTTATCGCAGAGAAACAACACACAATAAATTCTTCTAAATTTTTGGTTTTCGATAAAAGCAGAAAAACCATTTTAGTGCAAAAATTCGGAAAGGAATTGAATATTTTCCATAATTTACCAGAGGAAAATATCGAGGAAGAATATACGGTTAAAAGTTTTTGTGCGGGAGAAGGAATTCGTCAAGTTTCGAGCAAGCCGTTGAAAAACATCTATAAGCTTGGATCGGATTTCTTGCTGGTAGTGGATAGTTCTGGAGTATATCAGATGCCAGAAATGAAAGATTGTTATGTGCTGCTGCGAGATTCCCCGAAAATCAATTTAGAACGACTTATAAATACGTTGAGCCCTAAAAAAATTATTGTGGATGGAAGCAATTACAAAAGTTACGTGGCGCGTTGGGAAAAAACATGCAGTCGAAGAAATATTGCTTTTCATTATACACGAAAAATGGGCGTTTTTGAGAAGGATTTTTGATCTGGTTTGCCAGTGGACGGGTTTTCGAGTGTAATACGAGGGTGTAATATAAAAAATCAAAAATCGTTAATCCGTAATCGTTAATCGTTAACTGTCTGCTTTTCGTCTGTTAAATACGGTAGTTTTGATTCAGCTAGTATTTTGTTAGCTTTTTCGAGTTTTCTTGGGAATAGAACTTTACCTCGGTATTTTTCGAGGCTTTTATCAATCGGTATGATTGGTAATTTTGATTTGTTAAGCTTATCTATCATTGAATTACCCATGATTAAATTATTTCTTGGTTGGCTGAAATTCGACCACTTTTTTAATCACTCCTTTTGGTCCTTCGCTATAAAATTCAAAGAACTCAAAATTTGACTCACTTTTGTAAAAATATTTCTCGAATTTCAATAAATTGTTTTGGTGAATTTACAAACTTTCTTTGAAATTCATATATTGTTTTTTGGCCTGCAGGTTTGGAATTTTTTTGCCTGTAATACGAGGGTGTAATATCAAAAATCGTTAATCATTAATCGTCAATCATTAATCGCAATCCCCTAATTCCCATTAAATTCATTCATTGTATTATTCACTCCTGCGGTTCCAAAAGATTTTATATAACTCAATGTTGAACCTTGGGAACGAATGTTTGAGTTATGCCGATATGGAAAAAATCAAAAATCGTTAATCAAAAATCGTCAATCATTAATCGCAATCCCCTAATTCCCATTAAATTCATTCATGGTATTATTCACTCCTGCCGTTCCAAAAGATTTTATATAATTCAATGTTGAACCTTGGGAACGAATGTTTGAGTTATGCCGATATGGAAAAAATCAAAAATCGTTAATCATTAATCGTCAA
>JBDNFD010000002.1:0-28664 GCA_041689995.1 Flavobacteriaceae bacterium
ACCTATCATTTGACTGAATATCGGCTGTCCGAAAAAAATAGTACTTTTACCCATAGTTGAATTTTTGGTTAGAGATTAATTCTTCTATATACGAAAAAAGCCTCAATAATTGAGGCTTTTTTTATCGGACACTAATAATAATTTATTTAGAACTGATTTTCGTGCTAACATCTTTTGCGCATCGGAAACCAAGATTTTTTATTGAATATTTTGCTTTGATACTTCCTCGAAGCGCGTAACGCATAAAGGCGGCATAGTTCATTAAATCGGATGCACCGATCGCAGCGCCACCACAAAACAGATTGGTGTCACCAGAACTACCCTTTCTGGATTCCCCGGAAATCATTACCGAGTTGAAATCGGAGGTCCATTCCCAAACCAACCCGTGAAGATCATATATTCCCCAATAGTTTTTGAAAGTTTCCCCAATTTTGTTTTTGTATGTATTTGGGCTTTCGTACCAGTTCAAAATATATTGGTTATAGGATTCTTCTTCACGAGCATCGGGTTTGTTTTCGTTTGCCATTGCCGCATATTCCCATTCGTCCAAGGTTGGTAATCGTTTTCCTTGGCACTTGCAGTATTCTTTTGCGGCATACCAAGAAATATTGGTTACCGGTGAATTTGCATGTTGGTCGATCCCAAGAGTGATATCATTATTCCAATTGGTGAGATAGTTCCCGTCGGCAAAAAGTTTTATTATTTGTGAACGTTTCCAGCTCGGATTTTCTTTTACGAATTCAAGGAATTCTTGATTGGTAACCGGATATACATCCATTAGAAATTCGTCCACAGGCACTTCTTTTTTTGCTCCGTAAAGTGGGATATAACTTCCACTTTTTACAAGAACCATTGAATTTGTTTGACCAAAAACCACTGCTTGGAAAAAAATTACGAAACAAATAAGATAGTTGGACATGGCTGTTTATTTAAAATTTATTCTACTATTAATTGACCTTGCATCATAACATAATGACCGGGGAAGCTACAGATATAGGTGTAAGTTCCTTTCTCGGGTGCTTTGAATTCGATGGTCGTTGTTTCGCCCCCGCCAATTATTGGTGTATATGCAATTACTTGTTTTGAATTCTTTGGCACATAATTATTGTCCGCAGCATCCATTGCTGCTTGAGCGAATTGGTTCAAATCGGTTCCTTTTGCTAAAAAGACAACATTATGGCCCATCACATTTTTGGGCAATTTACCGATGTGTTTGAAAGTCAACTGAACTGTGCTTCCTGCTTTGACACGTATTTCCCTCTTGTTGAACTTCATTTGGTCATCTGCGGTTATTTCAACTTTTGTAATATCGCCGAGTGAAACTTCAGTTTCCTTATTGCTTGGACTGCCAATTTTTTCGGAAGGAAGTTCCGCAGCAGGAATGGGAAGTTCGCCTTCTGTGTGCCTATCAATCTTAGTGGAACTGTCGGGTTGATAAATCTGTTCATCTATGGTTCCCCTAAAGACATCGGGATTTTGTTTTCCATCAACTTCCATTATTCCCAATGCGCCTTTATTGAAGGCTCTGAAAATGGAGTGGTCAACTAGGACCAACTCTCCGGGTGCTTCTACTTTAAATTCTACAATCGCAGCAGAACCCGCCGGAATCAAAGTGGTAGCTACGTTTTCGTTTACTTCGGAACCACCTTCAAAATAAACTTTGTCCATAATTTCACCGATTACGTGAAAAGACGATACTAAATTTGGTCCCCCGTTTCCTACATAAAGTCGTACTGTTTCGCCCACATTGGCGTGAATGGCATTTTCACCGGTCAAGGCATCCATTCTTCCGTTAAAAACCACATAATCTGGTTCTTCTTTTAGGGCTTTGGCCATATCAAAAGCTTGCAGGCCATTATCGCCGAGTGCACCCACGGTATAAAATTCACCTTGCATAACATAATATTCTTTATCTACCGGAGGTAATCCGCCAGCAGGTTCCACGAGCACCAAACCGTACATTCCGTTAGCAATGTGCAGTCCAACGGGGGCCGTGGCGCAGTGATATACATAAAGCCCAGGGTTCAATGCTTTAAAAGCAAACGTAATTTGATGTCCGGGGGCGACAAAGGATGCCTGAGCACCGCCGCCAGGTCCGGTTACGGCATGCAAGTCGATATTATGCGGAAGTTTGTTGTTCGGATGGTTTTTCAACGTAAATTCTACTTCATCACCAACACGGATCCTAATGAAACTTCCTGGGACAGTTCCGCCAAAGGTCCAGTAAACATAACTGGTTCCATCGGTCATTTCCATTTCTTTTTCTATGATTTCCAAATCAATATGAACTTTTGCCGCAGCCCTTTTTCCAACTGAAGGCGGCACATGAGGGGGCGAGGTGAGGGTGGCTTCCATTTCGCCATATACCTTCATGTCTTGGGATTTTACCTTCTTGTTTTGGGTGTTTTCACAGGCAGTGAACATGCCGAAAAGAATGGCCGCAATAAGTACGACTATTGGGAATTTTGAAACTTTTTTCATTGAATTTTTCATAATCAACAGGTTTAAAAATGGGCTTTCTATTTTGATACAAAGATGGGGTGAACATCCTGTTTCCCACATGATCGAAATCAGATCTTACCATAATTTATTGCCAACAAAATAATTGGGAAAACTGATTTAAATCATCTTTAGATTGAAAGGAAGTGGTGCATTTCAAAAATTAACAGGAATGATTTTGAAGGATTTTTCCCTTCATAAATACAATTATATAAAAAAATTATCGAAAAATTTGTTGTTCGTTCAGAAAAAACATAACTTCGTAAATCTGATTTCTTAAACAAACACTTAAATTTCTGCCCCATAGTTTATAGGTGTTCCTAAATTATGGTATATGAAAGCAACTACTCACAAATTTTTATCCGATAGTCTAAAAGTATGGACAATTCTAATAGCGAGTCTCGGTTATGGCCAGACCACGGCATGGATTAATGAAATTCATTATGATAACAATGGTGCCGACATGAACGAAGGCATTGAAATTGTTATCGAAAATCCAGATAACCTTCATCTTTATGAATTATATTTATATAAAAGCGACGGAACCCCGTACAGTCATATATTTTTGGATAATTCAGGTATCACTGTAGGTTCAAGCAGTGGGAACTTTTCATTTTTTACTTGGAATCCATCGACGGGAATCCAAAATGGTCCCGCTGATGGAATTGTGCTGACATATAACGGAAATGTGGTGACCGGTCAATTTTTGAGTTATGAAGGAACGATAACGGCAGTTGAAGGACCTGCCTTGGAAATGACTTCTATCGATATTGGAACCACCGAAAGCAATTCAACCTTTTTCTACGAATCGCTGCAATTGATGGGAACTGGCTCAGGTTATTCTGATTTTTCTTGGAATGCACCGACACAAAGCACGTTCGGAGAAATAAATTCGGGTCAAACCTTGGGAGGCGTTACCGGAAATGCGTTTCCAGTAATTTTTAATCTATCGCAAATTCCTGTTGAACAAGACGTTACTCCCAGCGATTTGGTGAACGTTTCTGCGGAAATTATTGATACAGATGGAATTTCAGCGGTAATATTATATTGGGGAACCAGTAGTGGCGATCTGCCGAATAGTATTGCGATGAATCTTGTTCTCGAAAATAATTATCAGACTTCTTCTGGAATTCCCGCTCAACTTGAAGGGACTCAAATATTTTATAAAGTGGAAGCCACAGACAATAACAGTTCGCCAGCCTCTGCTACCAGCAATGAAAGAACCTATACAGTGGGCGCACCGGCCACATTGGGATGGCAAATCACCGATGTGGACATGCCCTTTTTTATCGATTTTGAAACCAGTGTAGATAATGTAAATGAGGGTGAATTTGCGGGCAATGGTTTTCAGCCATTTCCAGATCCCGGTCAACTGGACAGCAATTCATGGGCGATCAGCGGCTTTAGCGATGGCGATTTGGATTTTGGCAGCAGTAGGATTGTCCAAAATGAAGATTATACACAAGGCATTTCCTCTGGGAACATAACCCCGGGCGGGATTTATGCATTTGTTATTGGTTCTTCTGTATGTCTTGGTTTCCAACCCACCGGCCCAGATTTTACTCCAGGAACAATTACGTTGCGGTTACAAAACAAAACCGATGTTGCCCTTAATGAACTGCAGGTTTCCTATGATATTTTTGTCAGAAACGATCAAAATCGCTCCAATAGCTTTAATTTCAGCTATTCGATGGATAATATAAATTTCACAAATGGTTCCTCCATGTTGAATTCTCAAGAATTACCCATGGATTTTCCTTATTGGAAAAAATTTCCGCAAAGCGAAACCATAACCGGAATTTCCGTAGAACCGGAAGCTTATTATTATTTGCGGTGGACGGGTCAAGATGAAACGGGAAGTGTGTCGCGCGACGAATTTGGATTGGATAATATTTCCTTGGTTGCAAATCCGATTTCCACGGAATATGTATATAATGGCGACTGGCTTCCAAATGATCCAAATGGTATTGCTGACAAAAATGATAATATCACTATCCAGTCTGATACCGCAAGTTTCAGTGAAGCTATTGCGGTGAACAATATTCAAATTGCAAATGCTGCAGTGCTGCAAGTTGAAAATGTTTTGAAACTTCACGGAACGATTACTAACAATGGGAGTTTAATATTTGTCAGTGATGCCACCAAGTTGGGGCAATTGGCGGCGGCGCAAACAACAGGAAGTATTTCTGAAACAACCATCCAGCGTTATATTCCCGCACGCAGGGCATTTCGATTTGTTTCGCCAGCCGTTACCACCACCACAAGTATTCATGCAAATTGGCAAGAAGCTGCGGATTCCAATATTTCAAATCCACATCCTGGTTTTGGAACACATATTACAGGCAGCCTCACTGACCAAACAGATGGTTTTGATGCCACAGGAAGCGGAAATCCTTCTTTGTTTCTTTTCAATAATAGTTCACAGATATGGAACGATATAGAAAACACGGACGTTAATGGTCTGGTTAGAGGAAAACCATATCGGCTTTTCGTGCGTGGTGACAGAAGTGTTGATTTGACAGATAATGAAACGCAACCCACCAATACGATTTTGCGAGCCACCGGAAATTTGGCACTGGGCGATCACCTTCAGAATGATCTGAGCCAAGTGGCCGATTCCTATAATTTTATTGGAAATCCATTTCAGGCAATTGTCAATATGAATGAGGTTTTGGAGAATTCCACCAATTTGAACCCATACTATTACTATGTCTGGGATCCGAATATGAACACTCGCGGAGGGTATGTAACCGTAGCTCTTCCATTTGGGGTAAATTCCATAGCTTCAGAAGCAAACCAATTTTTACAGCCTGGCCAAGCAGCTTTTGTGCGCACGCTGAACGCCGGCGAAACTTCAATTTTGTTCGAACAAAATGATAAAGCTCCATTTCAAAATGCCACAAATGTATTTCGGGGAATGCTAAATGAGGAAACAAATGCGTCAATTAATTTGCAAATGTTTGAAGGGCAAGCTTTTCTTAATAATGATTCTCCGGCGGATGGATTTCGGGTCAATTTTGAAATAGATGGCAACAATGAGATTTTGCCGAATGATGCCCCAAAAATGGGAAATGTCGATGAAAATATTGCTTTGTTGATCGGTGGAAATAATTATTTGAGCATTGCAAACAGGGAGATGCCTGTGAACGAGGAAACGATTGAACTATTTACCAATCAATATCGGTACAATAATTATATTTTCAAAATTGAATTGAACGGATTTCCCCAAAATACAACGGCTTTTCTGAAAGATGATTTTCTACAAATTCAAACAGAATTGATCAATAATACCGTGAATTTTATTGATTTTGAAGTAGATGAAAACATGGAGGAAAGCATGGCCCCCAATCGATTTTCTTTCCTGTTCACCGTGAATGATCTTTCAGCCAATGAAAATATTTTCCCCAGCATCACTATTTATCCAAATCCTGTGAAAAACGGACGATTTTTTATTCTATTGCCCAAAATTTCCAGTGGAAAAGCCATAATTTCCCTATTCAATGGAATGGGGCAAGAAGTTTTTAAACAATCACAACCGGTTTCTGCCGACCAACGAATAGAAGTGAATTGCGATAATTTACCACCCGGTGCCTATTGGGTGAAAGTTCGGAGTGGCGGTAAAATTTATGGTGGAAAATTACTGTTTTTTTGATGAAAATTTTACAACGGGATCTATTTTTCACCTCCATTCATCAAATGCTACTTTAAATGGGTTGCGCTCTATATTGTGTTGCCTTCTGCTAAAAGCTAAACCCAAACCCAAAAGCAAAACGTAATCCGTCTTCACCGTTGAATAAACCCAAAGTTCCGTTAATGGCATTGGCGCCATTGATCCAAAGTCCGCCGCCATAATCATTGTGCCATTGTTTACTGTCGAATCTTTTACCCCAAACCCTGCCGAGATCCCCGCCGGCAAAGACACCAATTTGAAACGGAAGAAAGGTGGTTTTGAATTCATTAAAGCTGTACCTCAAATCCGCTCCGGTCGAAAAGGCCGTTTTTCCAGTAAAGCGCTCGTTCCTATAGCCGCGCAAACCACTTTCGCCCCCAAGTTGAGCAGCCTGGTAAAATTCAAAGCCATCACTAATATTTATGCGGGTTTGCGCATTTGTTTTTAAAACCCATTTCCGATTTCGCGTCAGGGCATTATAAAATTCCAAGTAGGAATCAATATATCCAAAGCTGTTCTCCGTTTCCTTCACATTCATTTTTGCACCGCCGCTGACTTCAAATTTCATTCCCCTAGTTGGGTTCAAAACATCGTCATAACTGTCATAAGCATAGCCGGCTTCCACTCCCGCGAAATATTTTCGATCGTAAAACCCTGTATTTGTTCGGGCTGGAACAATGTTTTCCACTAAAAACCTATTTGGCGTATCTTCAAGTTGCACACTTTGAAAAGAGGCCATATAGCTGAAATTACTGCCAAAAGCACTTTCACGGACCAAGCCAATGTTGAGTCCAGTTCGGCTAATTCTGATGCGGTTATAATCTTTGGAAAGTTCATCTTCAAAGTTGGGGGTTTCGTTTCCGTACCCGAAAAAGTTCCGCGTGAAATTAGGACTGGTGAAATAGCCGCCGACGGCTAAATTGAAATTGCCGACCACATTTGCAAATTGTGCATCATATTCCACATCGAAACCATTGGTTCCAAAATAATAACCCAGCCTTAATTTATGTTGCGCCGTGAAGGGGTTCCTCTTAAAACCATTTATGGTAAAAATATCAGTAACCCCTATTTTAAAGCCGTCATCTGGATTGTAGCCCAATGCCGGAAGTAGCATATTGGACGTAAAAATCTTTTTGTTCTTATTGAAATGATTGATTTCATAATTGTCGGTGATATGCAGATTTGCGCTTCCAATTTCATCAAACGTGTTGGGTTTGGACTTATAATCATATACTGCCACGTTTTTCCCCGAAGAAATTTTATAAACGTCATTATTTAATCCGCCAATTAGTTTTATATGAATGCGCGCATCGCCCTTTCCATGTACCTCGAAAATATCGTCATCATCAAGTCCGTAAACCCATATTTCCTTCGTTATTTCCGAATCGAAAATGCGGTCGATAAATGGATCTTTAACTTTCCCACCTTTCAAGCGTGCCACTTTTATTTCCGTTTTTCCTTCCGGCAAACGAATAATTTCAATATGGTCATCTTTGTCCGTGGCCGTAATGATCTGTAATTTCGCCATATAGTTGTAATATCTTTTGGCTATTTTCACAAGATTGTTCCTCCTGGCTTTCACATCTTCCACCAGTTTTTGCGTAGCTTCGTTCTGTATTTCCAATGGCAATTTTGAAAAAGCTTCCTCAATAACGGAATCCGTAATATGTTCTTGAAGGTATTTTGCTTGCTCCAACCAGGCTTCTTCCCCCAAATGTTCCACCAAAGTGCGATCCATACTTAAGGCTTGGGCATTCAGCCATTTCACGTTGTCCACGGTGGGCCCATAACGCGAATATTGTTTCGCAAAACCTGTCAAAGCACGCAATGTGCCAAAAAACGGTCCGTCAAAATCGGCAAAAGCTTGGTCGCGATCTTCAGGGATCGGCACAAAATAATGGTCACCATTTTCCTTTTTGTGTTCTGCCCAACTGAATTGGCCTTCATGCCTGTCAAAATCACCGATGAGCATATCGAACATTCTTGCCCGGATATAAGCTTGTTCATCGACCGAATATTTTTCATCCCGGCGCAGACGCGCATAAACGCCGGCGGTGTTTTCAATATCTTCGTTCGGGTTTCCCCAAAGATCGGTATTTAAATAACTTTCATCCGGGTGTTTTTCAAGCATGAACAATTCATTTCCAAAGGTATAATTGAAGGTTCCCAAATTATCTTGTTTTGGAAGATAAAAAAGTTCGGGATACGTGTGATATATCCCCGCAGCTTCGGAAAGCGTGGGAATTGTCATGAACGCAAACGGATGGGAGGAGGTGAAAAAATCATTGATAGCATCTTCCACAATAGTATTTTTGAATCTGTTTTCCACCGGTTCCTCTTTGAAGGCCGTGTTTTGGATCAGCAACAAAGCACTTTTTGCAATCTGTCGCAACCTATATTCATGGCCATCGCCGTCCTCGGCAGCGAGTGATTTAGTTTGATGCCCGCCTCCGGCGCTCAATATTTTCAACCCACCATAAAGCGTGTCCAAATCGGCAACGGGTACTTCTATTTTCGTGGTGTACAGATCGCCATAGCGTTTCCCAAACAGACTGTTATAAAAATCGCTGTCTAAACTTTCATTGGATTTGTAAACTGACGCCAATATTGTTTTTGGGAATTTAGTTGGAAGGGAATCTACTGGGTATTTTTTTGGGGAAGGAAAAACTTCTGTCCGGTATAATGTTTTAGGTTGGTTATCGATATTTCCATAATAACTTACCCACGAGGAGCCATCTTTAAAAATGTCCAATTTTGCGAAACCTTGGTTTGGATAAGCAAATAAACCGTCGTTGCTCAGGGTGGCATAGGTTCCTTTGGATCCAGCGCCAGAAATAATCTGTGTGATATGTTCGTGTTTGATATATTGGAGCGAATGTTCGTGACCGGAAACAAAAACCAATCGTTTTGAATTTCGGGCAATGGTGGTCAACCTTCCCACCATTTTTTTGTAGCGCCGGTTTTGCAAATCTTGTATGGAAACCCCACCAGCTGTCCGGATGAGCGTGGCTAAAGAACCTAGAATCGGAAGTGGGATCAACCGCGACGATGGATATAGGTGTTTGTTCAAAGGAAATTGCCCGCCGTGCAGGCCATTGCTATAAAGCGGATGATGCATCGCAAAAATGATCGTGGCATTGGGATAATCTTCCAGTTCTGATTCTATTTCGTCCATCACAATTTCGCGGGATCTCATTTCTGGGCAATCTTTATTGATATTCGGATGATCGTCCCAGTCCTCCAAATACCATTGGGTGTCGAGAATGAACAGGACCACGTCGTCCGAAAGTTCCCTGATTTCAAAACCACAGCCCGGTTTTGGCGCCCAAATATCTTCTTTTTCCAATCGTTTTTCAATGTATTCCGACTCAGGTTCCAATCCCTCAATTCTTTCGTTGTACCAATCGTGATTTCCAGGAATAAATAATACGCCTCCTTGAAATCCTTTCAAAGAATTCAATTGCGCATCCACCCGATATTCACTTCTCGATCGTTGCGGACTTTCTTTTGGCGGCATTCCATCTGGGTAAATATTGTCGCCCAAAAAAAGGACCATATCATTTTTTGAAGAAATAGTGTCCAAAGTATTTTTCAGGGTTAACAGCCCCGACGGAATATTCGGTGGTTCGGAATAACCTGCGTCGCCAACTAAATAGAAAGTCATTTCAATGTCTTTGCCTTCGGGATATCCAAAATTTGTTTGTGGTTCGCCTTCGGCATATTTAGGGCCAAATGAGGCGCAGCTGGAAAGAAACAGTAATATGAAGAATATTAAAAGTTTGTTATATTTATTCATAAATTCAATTTAGCCCTAATTTTTCGTAATTTGGCGATTGTACCGAAATACGAATTTATGGAAGATATTATTGCAGCGGCCGATCATTTTGTGTTGGAATTGTTCAAAAAAAAACTTCCTGGTAATTTTATTTATCATAACTATCATCACACTCATCGGGTGGTTAAAAGTACCAAAGAATTAATAGGGAATTCTGAAATTAATGTTAAACAAGCGAACCTGCTCATATTGTCAGCTTGGCTGCACGACACAGGTTACACCGTAAAATTTCAAGGGCACGAGGAAGAAAGCGTCAAAATTGCTAAGGAATTCTTGAAAGATTATTCTTTGGGAAAAGAGGATTTGGACACCATTGAACGTTGTATTCTCGGCACCAAATTCGGGGTGGAATCCGCGGATGTTTTAGAGGAAATCATTCAAGATGCGGATACTTCCCATTTTGGAAAAGATTATTTTGAAGATACCAGTGATCTTTTTCGTTCGGAACTGAAATTGTTGGATATTCAAGAATATTCCCGTGAAGAATGGATCGTGGAAAATATTGAAATGTTCACCGAAAAGCATCGTTTTCACACCGATTATGCTGTAAAAATTTGGGGTCCAACGAAAAGTGATAACCTGCGCGAACTTTTGGATAAGGAAAGTGGCATCAAAGAAAAAATGGCGCGCGAAGACACGAAAGCCAAACTGAAGGCACATTATAAAAACGAAAGTCCAGACCGAAGTATTCAATCCGTTTATCGGATCACCCTCCGAAATCACATTAAACTCAGCGATATTGCCGATACGAAAGCCAATATTTTACTTTCGGTGAACGCGATTATTATTTCCTTGGGCATCTCGAATATTTTGCCCGACTTGGAAAACACCAATCAATACTTACTCATTCCAACGCTTATTTTGGTTTGTTTCAGCGTTGCTTCCATTATTTTGGCGATCATGTCCACCAGACCGAATGTGAGCAAAGGTGAATTTACCAAAGATGAAGTGAAAAATCGCGAAGTGAATGTATTGTTTTTTGGGAATTTTCATAAAATGCCTTTTGACCAGTTCAAATGGGCCGTTTTACAAATCATGGATGATCAAGATTATATTTATGAGGCCTTGATGCGCGATCTTCATTCCTTGGGAATTGTCCTGAACAGGAAATATATGTTGCTGCGATGGACTTACACCGTTTTTACCATAGGAATTGTGGTTTCCGTCGTTAGTTTCATAATCGAGTTTTTGTTAGTTTAGTTCTTCGATCAAGTTTTCATACGTTAACACTTGTTCTGGCGACATTTCTTTTAAATGGTATAAAATTTCCACGCGAATGGCTTTCAAGCCAATGACCCCTTGAACGTCTTCCATTTCCAATAGTTCTATTTTTTCGCCCAAATAATTCTTGGCCTGTAAATATTTAATGTACCGCAAATATTCCTTTTCGTCACTTTTCTGTGCATAAACGATCACCAACTTTCCTTTTTGCGTGATCCGCTCATCGGTATTTTTAATCTGCGCCTTATCAATTCTTTTTTTGATGATTTCATAACGCGCGTTATAAGTGCCATCGATATCAAATTTCTTTTCGTCCATGCGATAGCGAATGGACAATGTGCTGTTAAATACCAAAATAAGGGAGGCGGCGTCGAGTTGAAGTTCGTTGTTTTCCTGAATTTGATAAAATTTATTTTCCATTTCGCACATCGTCACCAGTTGCCATAATCGCAAATTATATAAATAGATAATGTTGAATTCTTTTTTTGGGGCGATTTCCTGTCCAATATATATATTGTGATCTACGCCGTCCGTTTTGTAGCGTTCGAAATAATGCGGATAAATTGTTTGGGCTTCCTGTTGTTTTCGGTCTATAAATCGCGCCAACATACGGTTGATATTCGCTACGGAAACATCGTAAACTTTGCGTTTATTGTATATCAAAACCGATTCGGGGTCAAGTGCATTTCGATATTCCGTCACCATTTTTTTTATTTCAGGGGAAAGTCTTTCAGCATGCTGTAAAATCGGCTCAATTTCCTTTTTTAAGAGAAGCGCCACTTTTTGCTCGCTCGAAGCGGTCATGTTTTCTTCCAAATTCCTTACAAAAGTTCCAATTCGGTATTTTAGCTGTTCAAAAATGGGCAAGGATTCCAAGTTCTGAGCGGCCTTTATAATTTCCAAAACCATATTTAGTTGGTCTGTCAAATCTTCCTGTGTGGATTTGTTCCTTTCGTCCGAAGAACCCACAATATCGATTTGTCCATAAAGCGGATGCACGTCGTTGAAGGAAACATCGTGGAACGACGCAACGCCATCTTCTTCCATATCCGAAATAAAACGATGCGCTTCTTCTTCAAAAATCCACAAAACACTGGGGTGTATAGAAGTACATTCATTTTGAATGACGGCCTTGATCTGGTTCTCAAGTTCCGATTTGTTCCGTTCCACAGCCGTTACAATATATGGAAGAAGGTCTTCCAACTTGATGGCATTGATGCTGTTGAGTTCGTTTTTTCTTGGCGAAATAAGTTCCAAAACTCCTAAAAGTTCGTCTTTTAAAGCAATAGGGGCGAGGATGCAACTTTTCGCATTATTTGCCAATAAATTTTGGGAAAGCCGGTTATTGTTTGTTTTTCGTGCATATTCCTCCACATTCGGAATGCTGAAATAGCGGTGTTTTTTAAGCAAATTATTATACGACAAATCGCAAAGAAGGAACTTACATGTGACGTGTGATTTTTTTTTCCAAAATGAAACTCGGCATTCCTTTTCGGCGCATGGTGTGAAAAGTATCTTTTTCCGCATTGAACAAAGTAAGCCCAATTTTAAGATCATTAATTTTATAGATCGATTGGAAAATTTCAGAAAAATCGTCCAAATTGGTGTTGTCTTGACGGCTTTTTTTCAGCAAAGCGGTTTTAAGGGAAGAAATTCCATAATCCGCGGTGATATCGATCAAATTTAAAATAAGAAACCCATTGAATATCCAACTTTTCGGAGGGAATTTCTCGCGCCAAAGCGCAACATTTGTTGAGTCCTGAATTAAAATATCCACATCTTCTTTGGTTATTTCAACCGCTTTTTCCGTTGGGGAAATTTCAATAAAATCGGCGTTCAAAACTGCGCGATATTGTTTTAGGTTCCCATTTTCATCGGGAATTTCATAAATCAACGGCCTAGAAAATTCGATGTGATAATTGTAATAATTATTCAGAATATGCACGCATGCAGTCACGTAATGTCGTTCTTGATCCAAATCTTTGACCACCAATTCAAAGTCGGGACCAGCTTTTTCAAGAATTCTGGTTAGTCGTTCCGATTTTTTAAAAACGATATTTAGGAAAGGTGCAATCGCCGCTTTTATTTCGTTCTGCGTCAGAATTGTAGGGAACAATCTATCCATTAAAAGTGCGATCGGCTGGTGAAGGGCTTTCAAGTCGGTTTCAGATTCAATTCCATTCCACAGTTCGGGAAACGAATCCACATAATTCAAGGTGCTTTTTAAAAAAGATTTTGCCGCCTCGTTGGTGGTGGTCTTCAATTCTAAACGATATGATTCAATGACTTTTTTAAAGCCTAATTTTATTTCAGCGGGAAAATTTTCTTGCTGATTTTTCATAGATATTTTTACTTTTAAGCATATATAAAAGTACGTTTTAAATACATACCACACTTCACATTAACAATTATTTATAGGAAAGACGGGTAAAATTTTTTACTTTTGCTGCTTATTTAAAATGAACATTATGAGAGGTATTTTCGGAATAATATTGGCGTTTTCAATCGTTGCTTGCCAAGGTGAAAAGGGCAGCAATGAAATTACTGGAACCGCAAAAGGAGTGGAAGACGGATCAACGATAATTGTATCTACTTTGGATGAAAATAATCGACCGGTTCCCATAGACACGGCCACAGTGACCAACGAGAGTTTCAAATTGGACCTTCCGGATACGGAAACCCAAACTTTTAATATTCTTACCTTAAATGGTTCCCGTGGAAACGTTTTATTCATTCGTTCCAATGAATCGCTTGAATTTGAAATATACAAAGATAGTCTTCGTTCGTCCTTAGTTAAGGGTGGAAAAGACAACAAACTTTTGCAAGATTACTTTCAGCATGTACAGAAGTTCGGACATAAAATGAACAATCTGAACAACCAGATGAGAGACCCATCGAACCTTCCGAGTTCCGAAGCCATAACCAATTACAAGAAGGAAGAGGAAGATTTGAAAAATGACTACGCTGAATTTGGAAAGGAAATTGTGGAAGACAATCCAGGTTCGTTGGTTTCTGTAATTGCAATTTCAGATTTGATGAACATGAAATCTTATTCACTTCCCGAAATCAAAAAATTATATAACAGCCTTGACCAGGACATAAAAGATTACCCGATGGCAAAAGCGATTGGGGAACAATTAAACAGTGCGGCCGCAACATCTATTGGAAGCAAAGCCCCAGAATTTTCGGGACCTACGCCAGCCGGCGAAACATTGGCTTTGAATGACGCTCTTGGAAAAGTGACACTTGTTGATTTTTGGGCTTCTTGGTGCAAACCTTGCCGCGCGGAAAACCCTAACATTGTGCGGGTTTATGAAAAGTACCACGACAAAGGTTTGAATATTGTCGGTGTTTCCTTGGACAAAAGCAAAGAGAAATGGTTGGAAGCGATCGAAGCCGATCACCTAAACTGGAACCACATTTCCCATTTGAAATTTTGGCAAGGACCAATCGCTGCATTGTACCAAGTTCGATCTATTCCGGCGGCTTTTTTGTTGGATGAAAATGGCGTCATTATCGCTAAAAATCTACGGGGAAAAGCTTTGGAAGATAAAATTGCCGAGGTTTTAAGCAAAGAGAATTAAAAACCCAAACTTAGTTCATGATTTTTACCAGCAATTCCTTTAGCAAATCACCTTGCGGAATGGAATTGGAGCCCACACCTTTGCTTTTCATATCGGTATCCCGCAAAAAGGAGATCGCACCGCTTACTTTTTTTATGGGATAATTTCGCCCGGCTGATATATAATCATTCACAAAAAAAGGATTTACCCCAAGTTTGGAGGCCACATTTCCTTTCGTTTTGTCAGATAACGAATGGTAAATCATTAATTTAGAAAGAAAATTGAAAAGCACCGCAGTGGTAAAGAATATCGGATTGTCTTTCGGATTTTGAGCGAAGTAATTGATGATTCTATGTGCTTTTTGAACATTGCGTTCCCCAATAGCGTTTTGTAATTCAAAATTGTTGAAATCTTTGCTGATCCCAATATTTTTTTCAATTATTTCAGGCGTAACTTCAACTCCCGGGGGCGTGATTAATTTAAGTTTATTGAGCTCATTGTCAATTTTTGCAAGGTCATTTCCCAAAAATTCTGCCAACATATAGATGGATTTTTGGGCAAGCGTGAAGCCCATGCTTTTCGATCTATTTTTGATCCACTCCGGGATTTTATTGTCGTACAAGGTTTTCCCTTCAAAGATTAATCCCGTTTTTTTGATGGTTTTATAAAGTTTCTTGCGTTTGTCCAGCGTTTTATATTTATAACAAAATACCAAAACGGTAGAGTTCATCGGATTTTCGGCATACTGCTGTAAATTATTTATTTGCCGTGACAAATGTTGCGCTTCTTTCACAATTATAACCTGTTTTTCAGCCATCATTGGATAACGTTTCGCGCTGGCGACAATTTCTTCGATTTTGGTATCTAAACCGTACAGGATTTGTTGGTTGAAGCTTTTCTCGTCTTCGAGCAAAACATTTTTTTCGATGAAATCAGAAATCAAATCAATGAAATAAGGTTCTTCGCCCATTAAGAAATAAAGCGGTTTTACTTGCTTGTTTTTTATTTCTTGAAAGATTTTAGTCAGTTCCACCATAAGAAAATCCCGTTTTGTGAGGGTCAAATAATTGTTTTTTGTTTACTTTGGAAATTATGCGAACATTGAACTTTCCGCAATACCGCTTCCGCTTCAAAAATAGCGAAAATAACTTGGCCGTTTTTGATGTGCTGCGTAAAAAATTCGTTTTATTAAGTCCCGAAGAATGGGTTCGACAGCACACGGTCCATTTTTTAATGGAAGAGAAAAATTTTCCGAAGAATTTATTGAATGTGGAAAAAGTCTTAATAATCAACAAATTGACCAAACGATATGATATTGTGGCATATAATTCCGATGGCAGCATAAAATTGCTTGTGGAATGTAAAGCACCGCATATCAAAATTGACCAGACTACTTTTGATCAAATTGCACGCTATAACCTAAGTTTGAATGCTGAATATTTGATGGTTACAAACGGGTTGCAACATTTCTTTTGCCAGCTGGATTATGAGGCTAAAAGTTATGTGTTTTTGCCAGATTTACCTTCTTTGGAAAAATGAAATTCTTTTGGTGAATTTTATATCCGTTAACGGATGCATTCTTTAATAATGGTTTGCACCACATTTACACCGACTTCATTATATCGGTTGTAGGGAATAATGATGTCGGCAAATTCTTTTGTGGGCTCTATGAATTGCTGGTGCATGGGTTTCAATGTGTTTTGGTAACGTTCCAAAACTTCGTCCATATCGCGGCCACGTTCATGAATGTCGCGTTTTAGTCTTCTGATGAGACGTTCGTCGCTGTCGGTGTGAACAAAAATCTTCAGATCGAACATTTTCCGGATTTCCGGATTTGCCAAAACTAAAATTCCTTCCACCAACATCACTTTTCTAGGTTTGACGGTAATTGTTTCCTTCGTTCTGTTGTGTTCCTTAAAAGAATAAACCGGCTGCTGAATCGACTTTCTCTTTTTCAATTCTTTCAAATGCCGAACCAATAATTCGAAATCGATAGATTGTGGATGGTCGAAATTTATTTCCACGCGCTCTTCATACGTGAGGTGCGAATTGTCCTTATAATAGGAATCTTGATAAATCACATCCACTTCGTCGTGTCTCAGTTCATCAAGGATTTGATTGACAACGGTCGTTTTTCCACTGCCCGTGCCGCCAGCGATTCCAATTATATACATTCTATAAAATTTCAGTAAAAATACGGATTATTTGAAATTGTGGAACAAGGATTTTCTGATTTCAAGAAATAGATGCGCGGATGAAGAAAATTATTTTAATTCTTCGGGAATACCACATACCGGAATAGCGCTAAATTTGTGCAAATTGGCTTGATGACGCTTGTTATAAAGCTGAAAAACCTGTAATTCCCTTCCTGAAAAATCTACCTCCGATTTGTTTTCCTCCGCCATTTCCATGGCCCATTCCAGTTCTTCGTAGGTAGCGCCCAACTGATCTTTATCGGTTCTGCTATCCCCAAAAAGCCCGTCCGTTGGAGGCGCATTTCGGATATTTTCGGAAATCCCAAGCGCTGCGGCAAGCATATAAATTTCAGATTTGTTTAGATCGGCAATTGGGCTGATATCCACGCCACCATCACCATATTTCGTAAAAAAACCGACGCCAAAATCTTCCACTTTATTTCCCGTTCCAGTGACCAAAAACCCATGAAGACCTGCAAAATAATATAAAGTGGTCATTCGAAGCCGGGAACGTGTGTTCGCCAAAACCAACTTATAAAGATCGGTTTCCTCGGTTTTGGGCATTTGGGATTTCAAATTCTCGAATGGCGGGGTTAAATCGACATGAATATCGGTTAGGTTTGGAAACTTTTTCTTGAGGTTCAAAATATGTTCCTGTGCAAGATTTACTTGATTTTCAGCTTGATGAATGGGCATTTCCACGCATAATACCGGATAACCGGTTTTTGCGGCGAGGATAGAAACCACCGCGGAATCAACACCGCCGCTAACTCCCACTACAAAACCCTTTATGCCAGATTTGGAGACATATTCTTTCAGCCATTCCACAATATAATCAATAACCTTTTCGGTGCGCATCTGTCAGTTTTTTTATCCTTTTTACGTTATCTTTGCCCGCAAAAATAAGGCTTATTTCAGAATAATTTAGAGAAAGCAATCCTTGAAAAAGCTTTGTGCCTGTTAATATATCCAAAAACCATGCTGCGAAAAGTCGTCGTTTTATTTGCGATAATTGTTTTGATTTCTTGTGAAAATAAAAGCGCGGTCGAGCAAGAAATCGAGAAAATCCCTGTTACCGTCAATGTCGTCCGTTTTGATCAGAAATTTGCGGAAGCTACGCCGAAAAGTTTACCAAAATTAAAAAAGGATTTCCCTTATTTGTTTCCTGGAAATGTAGCGGATAGTGTATGGTTGGCAAAAATAAATGATACGTTACAACAGGCATTGGACCGTGAAGTTTATAAGGCTTTTCTAAATTTTCAAGATGAAAAGGATGAGATATATCAACTTTTTCAGCACTTGAAATATTATTTTCCACAATTTTCAGAGCCTAAAATAGTCACCCTTACCAGTGATGTAGATTTCCAGAATCGGGTCATTGTTGCCGATAGTTTATTACTGATTTCATTGGATGTTTATTTGGGAAAGGACCACGAATTCTACAAAGGGATTTATCCCTATTTGCGCACTAATTTTGAACCGGAATTAATAATTTCAGACGTTGCCGAAGCCTATGCGAAAAGATATGTTCCGCGCCCACAAGCCCGAAGTTTTCTGGCCAAAATGGTCTATCGCGGGAAGATTCTTTATTTGAAAGATTTGCTGCTTCCCTCTAAATCCGATACTTTAAAGATCGGATATTCCCAAGCTCAAATGGACTGGGCGAAGGCAAATGAAGAAGAAATTTGGCGATATTTTGTCGAAAAGGAATTGTTGTACAGCACGGACGACAACCTTAAATCGCGCTTTATTGATGTGGCTCCATATTCCAAATTTTACTTGAAATTGGATGGAGAAAGTCCACCGCAATTGGCACGTTATATTGGTTGGCAAATAGTGAAACAATTCGTGGGGAAAAATCCGGATATTTCTTTAAAGGAACTTCTTTCCACGGATGCGAAAGGCATTTTTGACAAATCGAACTATAAACCAGGAAGAGAGTAGGCAGTCTCAGTTGGCAGTGTTCAGTGATCAGTGATCAGTGATCAGTGGCAGTGATCAGTAGGTGCAGTTAATAATTTCTAAATACTCAAATCTCATTTCTAAAAATCTAAAATCTAATTATAAAATGACAAAATCGGAAATTAAAATAGAAGTAGAAGTTGACGAAAACCAGATTCCTGAAACGTTACATTGGAGCGCGGAAGACGGAAATATTAAAAACGAAGAAGCTAAGGCGGTGTTCCTTTCGGTGTGGGACCATAAAAAGCAAGAAACGCTCCGAATTGATTTATGGACAAAAGAAATGCCCGTGGACGAAATGAAGGTTTTTTTCCATCAAACCTTGGTCGGCATGCGCCATACTTTCGAGAAAGCGACCCATGATGAAAAAATGAGCGCGACCATGCAAGATTTCTGCGATTATTTTGCCGAAAAATTAGAGTTGAAAAAAGAGTAAGTCGAAAAATCGTGGATTCAATTTTTTAAAGCGAAAGATTAATCTGCGCAATATATTCCAGCACTTCCTCGCTTCCGAAGTTGTTCGCGGAAGAGGTGACAAAAATTGGTGGCAATTCTTCCCAAGTTTCCAACATTGCTTCGGAATATTCGGTGATATTTCGGGTTAAAGCATTTGGTTTCACTTTGTCCGCTTTAGTGAAAATCATTCCAAATGGAACACCATTTTCCCCGAGCCATTGCATAAATTCCATATCGATTTTTTGTGGCTCATGGCGCAAATCGATCAGCACAAAAGCGCAAACCAATTGTTTCCGATCTGTAAAATAATCGGTGATGAATTTTTGAAAAGTATTTTTGGCTTTTTTGCTCACCTGCGCATAACCGTATCCTGGCAAATCGACCAAAAACCAGCTTTTGTTGATCAAGAAATGATTGATCAATTGTGTTTTTCCGGGTCGTCCAGAGGTTTTTGCCAGTTTTTTATGATCTGTCAGCATATTGATCAATGACGATTTCCCCACATTGCTCCTTCCAATAAAGGCATACTCGGGAATATCTTTGTCCGGACATCGGGAAACATCGCTATTGCTAACAATAAATTCGGCGGAGGAAATCTTCAAGCTTTATGGTTTCAGGTTCGAGGTTTGGGATAATAGGAATTACAATGATTGAGCAGTAATACCAATTACTACAGTTCCCGTTTTTTCAACCATTTCTCCAAAATATGATTAAATTCATCGGGATGCTCCATCATGGCGGCGTGGCCACATTTATCGATCCAATACAAATCGCAATCAGGGAGCAATCTGTCAAATTCTATAGCTACATCGGGTGGGGTAACGTGATCTTGTTTTCCCCAAATAATGCAGGCGGGAATGTTCATTTTGGGCAAATCTTTCGACATATTATGACGAATGGCATTTTTAGAAATCGCCAAGGTGCGAATCAATTTTCCGCGGTCGTTCACAGTTTCGAACACTTCGTCCACGATTTCCTTGGTCGCTACGGCCGGATCGTAAAAAACATCTTCTGCTTTCTTTTTGATGAAATCATAATCGCCGCGCCTAGGATAACTTTCGCCCATCGCGCTTTCGTATAAGCCTGAGCTTCCGGTGATCACCAGGGCTTTTATTTTTTTGGGATAAAGTTTTGCGGTCAATAAAGCAATGTGCCCGCCCAGGGAATTTCCCAATAAAATGACTTGCTCATACTTTTTGAAATCGATGAATTTTTTGATGTATTTCGCCAAAGTTCCCAAATTGGTCCGCAACAAAGGCATTTTATAAAGGGGAAGTTCGGGAATGACAATCTTATAACCTTGTTTTGAAAAATGCTCCGTGACACCGTCAAAATTGCTCAGCCCCCCCATTAAGCCATGCAGCACAATAATCGGAGTGCCTTCCCCGACCTCGATATATTTGAACTTTCCTTCGGATTTAATAGTTTGTTCCATTCAAAAAAGTAGCAGGTTGAAGAAATATAGACCGACTAATAAATGCAAATATAGGGATATTTGAAGAAGTCTGACAATTTTTTGAAATTCTCTCAAGGTTTTTCCAACTAATTCATTTGTTGAAAGTATTTCCCTGGGGTTTTTCAACTGAAAAACAGCTGCGAGAGTTGGCGGTTCATAATCTGTGGATAAAAACTTATCAACAAGTGGTAGAAAGTGGTATAAAGTGGGAATTTTTATATATATTTGACCATAACATAGAGAAGTGTGGTAAATTTAGTTGGAACCTACGAATGTAAGATTGACACAAAGGGACGTGTCATGATGCCGGCAGCGCTCAAAAAACAATTGCTTCCCTATTTGCAGGAAGGATTTGTGCTGAAACGTGCGGTGTTCCAATCTTGTGTGGAATTATACCCGATGAACGAATGGAACTTGCTGATGCAACGAATGAACAATCTTAATCGGTTCAAAAAGAAGAACAATGATTTTATCCGAAGGTTTACTGCGGGCGTAAAAATTGTGGAAGTCGATGGTAATGGAAGATTATTGGTGCCCAAGGATTTGGTGGTTTTCGCCGGATTGAAAAAGGAAATCGTACTGTCGTCTGCAATCAATATTGTGGAAATTTGGGATAAAGACCACTATGAAAAAGCCATAGAAGATGCTACCGGTGATTTTGCGGATCTGGCAGAGGAAGTAATGGGAACTAATGAGTTGGAAGATGGAATATCATAATCCTGTTTTGTTGCAAGAAAGTGTGGATGGGCTGAACATCGATCCGGAGGGGGTTTACGTGGATGTGACTTTTGGCGGTGGTGGACATTCGGCGGAAATTTTGAAACGTTTAAATGAAAATGGGAAATTATACGCATTCGATCAGGATATGGACGCACAACAAAATGTAATCGATGATCCACGGTTCACATTTATTCCAGAAAATTTTCGGTTTGTCGGACGGTTTTTGCGGCTTGAAGGGCTGAAAAAGGTGAACGGAATTTTAGGTGATTTTGGTGTTTCTTCTCATCAGTTCAATCAAGCAGAAAGAGGTTTTTCCACTCGGTTTGATGCGGCGCTGGATATGCGGATGAATCAAAAAGATGAAATCAATGCTTTTAAAATAATAAATGGATACGATGCAAATAATTTAGCAAAAGTTTTAAAAGAATATGGCGAATTGCACAATGCGCGAAAAATTGCCGCAACAATAATTAATGCACGGGAAATCCAGCCTATTTCCACGGGAAAAGAATTAAAAGAGGTGCTGTCGCCGTTTTTGCCCGCAGGAAGGGAGCATAAGGTGTTGGCCCAAATTTATCAGTCTATCCGAATTGAGGTGAACCAAGAAATTACGGTGCTGAAAGAATTTTTGAAACAAACAGAAAAGCTGCTTGAGAAGGGAGGGAGATTAAGCCTGATGTCCTATCATTCCTTGGAAGATCGATTGGTGAAACGCTACATCAGAAGTGGAATGTTTGAAGGAGAACCGGAGAAGGATTTTTTTGGGAATATTTCAGTTCCATTCAAAAAAGTGGGGAAATTGATTACACCTTCCTCAGAAGAAATTTATAAAAATAATAGGGCAAGAAGTGCAAAACTTCGCATTGCCGAACGAATATAATTTTAGTTAGAAGGAACCAAAAATGAAAAAGGGGATTTACGATTTTTTGAAGGGAAAATTCCTCATCAGCGATGATGCCAACAAGCATTGGCAGTTCATTTTGTTCTGTACGCTTTTGGCCATTATTATGATTTACAGTTCACATTCTGCGGAACGCAAAGTGCATAGAATGGCACAAATCAGTAACGAAGTCAAGGAGTTGAGAAGCGAGTTTGTGGATGCCCGTACCCGGGTGATGCGATTAAAAATGGAATCGACCATCATCGATAAAATGGCCGAAAACGGAATTGCACCGCCAGTGGAGCCACCGTTTGAAATTGTCGTGAATGAAAATGAATATTGAATAATGAATATTGAATAATGAATATTGAATAATGAATATTGAATAATGAATATTGAATAATGAATAATGAATATTGAATATTGAACAGCAAACAGTGAGCAGTAACCAGTCCAGTAACGAATAATAACGTATAACCAGTAACGAATAACGAATAACGAATAACGAATAACCAATAACGAATAACCAGTAACCAATAACGAATAACCAATAACCAATAACGAATAACGAATAACCAATAACGAATAACCAATAACCAATAACGAATAACCAATAACGAATAACGAATAACGAATAACCAATAACGAATAACCAGTAACCAATAACGAATAACCAATAACGAATAACGAATAACCAATAACGAATAACCAATAACGAATAACCAGTAACGAATAACCAGTAACCAATAACGAATAACGAATAACCAATAACTACTAAAAAATGAACAATAAAAAAAACATATCTACCCGATTTTACTTCGTGGCGGTGTGCATGTTCATTTTTGCCGTGAGCATTGGGTTTCAGTTGTTCAAAATTCAGTTTATAGAAGGAGACAGATTTCGGGAACTGGCTCAAGAACGGGTTTTTAAAAATTTCACAATTGAAGCGAATAGAGGTAATCTTTACGGAACGAACGGAGCGATTTTAGCGACTTCTGTGCCTCAGTACGATATTCGTTTCGACGCGGTGACGGTTTCGAATGATAATTTTGAGAAATATTTGACCCCTTTATCCAATGCGCTTTCCAAAATGTTCGGAAAATCTACTTCCTATTATGAATTACGGCTTCGCGAAGCACGAAAAAATCAAAATCGATATTTATTCGTAGCTCGTAATTTAGGCTATTCGCAATATATAAAGGTGAAGAATTTTCCGATGTTCAATTTGGGTCCATATCAAGGTGGATTCATCTCGGAGCAAAGTACCGTGCGCGAACATCCCTTGGGGAAAATAGCAGAACGCACGGTGGGCTATGCGCCGGCCGTCGGACTTGAAGGTGCGTTTGACAATTATTTGGAAGGCATTAATGGACATCGATTGAAGCAAAAAATTTCCAACGGAATTTGGAAACCTATCAGTGACGAAAATGAAATGGATCCGCAAGATGGACTGGATGTCGTTACAACAATTGATGTGAACATTCAAGATATTGCTCATCATGCTTTGTTGAACCAACTGCAAAAGTTTGAAGCTGATCATGGAACAGTCGTCGTGATGGAAGTAAAAACCGGGGCCATAAAGGCCATTGTTAATTTAGGGAGATCCAAAAAATCTGGAAATTATTTTGAGAAACGGAATTATGCGGTTTATGAAGCCGCCGAACCTGGATCGACTTTCAAACTAATGGCATTGGTTGCCGCATTGGAAGATAAAGTCGTCGATACTTCTACCGTTATCGACACCGAAGATGGAAGCGTGCGTTATTTTGACCGGGTGGTTTGGGATTCTCATCATGGTGGATTTGGAAAAATTTCCGTGGCAAAGGCTTTCGAAGTTTCCTCGAACACCGCCTTTTCAAAAATTATTTATGAAAATTATAAGGACAACCCGGAAATGTTCATCAACCGGTTGAATAATATGGGTTTGAACAAAAAAATTGGTCTGGAAATAAATGGCGAAGGCAATCCGCACATTCCTTATCCCAGTGATGCGAATTGGTACGGAACAACCTTGCCGTGGATGTCTTTCGGTTATGGTGTTGAATTGACGCCTCTACAAACACTGGTTTTTTACAATGCTATTGCCAATGATGGCGTAAAAATAAAACCTCGGTTTATAAAGGAAGTAAGAAACCGAAATAAATTGATTAAATCCTTCGAAGAACCTATTGTTATGGGTTCAGTATGTTCCAAAGAAACCGCATTGATGGCGCAGGAAATGATGAAAAATGTGGTGGATCGCGGAACTGCAAATGGAATTTATTCCAAAGATTTCTCCATGGCTGGCAAAACAGGAACTTGTCAGGTTGAATATTGGATAGAAGGCGGAAGGTATATTTCTTCATTTGTGGGCTATTTTCCTGCTGAAAATCCCAAATATTCTTGTATTGTCATTATTCATAAACCAAATCCTGCCATCGGATTTTATGGTGGAACGGTGGCAGCACCAGTTTTCAAGAAGATAGTTCAGAAAATTTATTCAGATACCCCAAAAGTAGAAAAATTCAATTCACTCCAGATCGAGGATCCCAAAATTGAAAAGAGTTTTCAAGCCTATTACGAAATAGCCAAAAAATATGAATCCATTATGCCCGACGTAACTGGGCTTCCAGCGATGGATGCGATTTCTCTCTTGGAAAACATGGGTCTGCAAGTAGAAGTGAATGGCATTGGGGTCATAACGGGGCAATCTATTCCGAAGGGAATGAAAATAGATAAAAATCAAAAAATTAATCTGAAAGTCGGTTGATACTATTAAAGGACATATTATATAAGGTGCGCATAAAAGCGGTCGTCGGACAAACCGATTTGGCGGTTAATGGGCTGGATTCTGATTCTCGAAAAATCAGCTTGAACGATGTGTTCGTGGCGATTAGCGGAACTGTTTCCAATGGTCATGAATATATCAATATAGCTTGTGAACAAGGTGCTTTAGCGATTATATGCGAAGTTTTTCCCGAGAAAAAAATTAATGGAATTACCTATGTTTTGGTTGAAGATTCGCGTCAAGCCTTGGCTTTAATGGCTTCAAATTACTTCGGAAATCCTTCGGAAAATTTGAAACTTATTGGCGTGACCGGAACCAATGGAAAAACTACCATTGCGTCCTTGTTGTACCAATTATATATCAAAGCGGGACGCAAAACCGGATTGTTTTCCACTGTAAAAATTTTGGTGAACGAGGAATCCTTCCAAACCCACAACACAACGCCTGATTCGTTGACGATCAACCGCTATTTGAAAATGATGATTGACGAAGGTGTTGAATATTGTTTTATGGAAGTGAGTTCTCACGGAATTGCACAGCACCGCACGGATGGTTTGCATTTTTTAGGTGGAATCTTCACCAATTTATCGCATGATCATCTGGATTATCACGCTTCTTTCCAAGAATATCGAGATGTTAAGAAGAAGTTTTTTGACTCCCTTCCTGCATCGGCTTTTGCGCTTTCCAATGTGGACGACAAAAATGGTTCGGTGATGTTGCAAAATACCGCTGCGAACAAAAAAACCTATGCGTTGAAGTCTTATGCAGATTACAAAGTGCAAATCTTGGAAAATGAATTTACCGGATTGCTTTTAAAAATTGATGGCAACGAGGTTTGGTCTAAACTCATCGGTGCTTTCAATGCTTATAATTTGCTGGCAATTTATGCCGTGGGTGATTTATTGGGGATGGATAAAATAGAAAACCTTCGCTTAATCAGTGAATTGAATCCTGTGGATGGAAGATTTCAGCACTTTGTGTCGAAAGAAAAAATTACGGTGGTGGTAGACTATGCGCACACGCCCGATGCCCTGAAAAATGTGTTGGAAACCCTGAATGAAATCCGCACCCGTAACGAAGATTTAATCACAATAGTGGGTTGTGGCGGCGACCGCGATAGAACCAAAAGACCGAAAATGGGCCAAATCGCTACGGCTTTGAGCACGAAAGTAATTTTCACCAGTGATAATCCGAGATCGGAGGATCCAGAAAATATTCTTACCGAAATCGTGGCTGGTGTAGAACCTCAGAACGAATATAAATTCATGGTAATTGCCGATCGAAAGCAAGCTATAAAGGCTGCATGCAATATGGCAAAAGGGAAAGATATTATTTTGATCGCGGGAAAAGGTCATGAAACCTATCAGGAAATAAATGGTGTCAAAAACCATTTTGATGATTTTGAAATAGTGAAAGAATTTTTGAACAAACGAAATAAATGAAATCCCTTAGTTACAAGTTGAAAAACCGTGTGATTAAAAAAGGAAAGAGGAATACTAAAGAAATTCAATTAAAAAATGCTGTATTATTTGTTTGATTTCTTGGAAAAACACTACCAGCTGCCCGGAGCGGAACTATTTCGTTTTATCTCATTTCGGGCTGCCATGTCCATTATTTTATCCTTAGCCATTTCCACTATTTTTGGGAAACGAATTATTAAATATTTATTGGCGAAGCAGGTAGGTGAGAGTGTTCGTGATTTAGGTTTGGAAGGTCAATCGGAAAAAGCCGGAACACCGACCATGGGCGGGATTATAATTATTATTTCCACTTTAATTCCGGTGTTTCTCTTTGTGAAACTCGAAAATGTATATGTCATTTTACTGATCGTCACCACGCTATGGATGGGTTCCATCGGATTTATCGATGATTACATCAAAACATTCAAAAAGAACAAAGAAGGCTTGCAGGGAAAATTTAAGGTAATCGGCCAAGTAGGCTTGGGGATTATTGTGGGCGCCACTTTATATTTTCATCCAGGGGTAACCGTAAAACACGGGCAGACTATTCCTGTAATTGGGCAGGAACAAAATTTGGCCGAAGTAAGTTCGGATTATCAAGATGAAGAAAAAACCTTGATTACTACCATTCCGTTCGTGAAAAACAATGAATTTGATTATTCTAAATTGGTTTCTTGGATCTCCCCCGGATTTGAAAAATATGCTTGGCTCATTTTTATTCCGATCGTTATTTTTATTGTGACCGCGGTTTCCAATGGCACCAATTTGACCGATGGTATCGATGGTTTAGCGGCAGGAAGTTCCGCTATTGTCGTGCTCACACTTGGGGTTTTTGCTTGGGTTTCCGGTAACATCATTTTTTCCGATTATTTGAACGTCATGTACATTCCGCGATCGGGGGAAATGACGGTTTTTATTGCAGCATTTGCCGGAGCTTTGGTCGGGTTTTTATGGTACAACACTTTTCCCGCTCAAGTTTTTATGGGCGATACCGGCAGTTTGACAATCGGCGGAATTATTGCAGTCCTGGCAATCGCCACCCGAAAGGAATTGTTGATTCCTGTGCTTTGTGGCATTTTTCTGATGGAAAATATTTCCGTGATCATTCAGGTTGGTTGGTTCAAATATACCAAACGCAAATTTGGCTCAGGCCGGCGCATATTTTTGATGTCGCCCTTGCATCATCACTACCAGAAACTGGGACATCACGAAAGTAAAATCGTCGTGCGGTTTTGGATTATCGGAATCTTGTTGGCAGTAATTACAATCGTAACCTTAAAAATTAGATAATGAAGCTGTTGGTGATACTTGGCGGAGGTGAAAGCGGCATTGGAACGGCTATTCTGGGAAAGCAGAAAGGCTTTGAGGTTTTTGTTTCGGACATTGGAAAAATTAAAAATGAATACAAAAATGTTCTTGAAAGCCTGCAAATCGATTGGGAAGAAGAAAAACATTCCGAATTGAAAATCCTGAAGGCAGACTTGGTAATGAAAAGTCCGGGAATACCGGAAACTGTTCCGCTAGTGAAAAAATTGTTAGAGAATGGAATTTCGGTCATTTCAGAAATAGAATTTGCATATCGCTATACAAATGCGCTATTAATAGGAATTACGGGAAGTAATGGAAAAACGACCGTAACCAGTTGGGTGCAATATATTCTGAAAAATGGCGGACTAAATGTTTGTATGGCGGGAAATATCGGGACCAGTTTTGCAAAACAAGTCGCGGAAAACAAAGCCGAGGTTTTTGTGCTGGAATTGAGCAGTTTTCAACTAGATGGCATTGTGGATTTCCGACCGCATATTTCTGTATTAACCAATATTACACCGGATCATCTGGACCGGTACGATCACAATTTTAAAAATTACATCAATTCAAAGTTCAGGATCGTAAAAAACCAGACTGATGAAGATTATTTCATTTACGATGCTGATGATGAGGTTATTATGAATTATTTAGAAAAACATCCAACAAAAACAA
>JBDNFD010000003.1:0-36757 GCA_041689995.1 Flavobacteriaceae bacterium
AGCAACAATCCAATCCCGAAAATAGGTAAAATGGTTTTGTAGAAGTTGAACACAATTTTACGAAATCCTGAATCGCTGTTCGTCTCTGCCATTTTCGGCAAAATGTACAATGACAATAGCGACATAATGAACAATAAATAATAGCTGGAAATCCGAACCAAAGCTTCCCAATAGCCAGCTTCTTCCAATCCGATCCGATCGATGATAAAATTTCGTACCATTAAAAATACGATAGGAAAAGTAATGCTGGAAACCAATGTCATCAGTGCATATTGGCTTAAATTTCTTCCAAAAAGTCGGGAAATATTGCTCATTCGAAAATTGCCGATCAGACGCAATTTTTTGTTGGCAATTCCCAATGTGATGAGTAAGATTGCGGACGGCAGCACAATGAACGCCACCATTGCACCTTCCAAACCATATTTTGAAACCAATATTCCGATCATTGCTAAGTTCAACAAATTCGATAAAATATTAATTCCGATCACTTTTTTGAATTCCCCAATTCCCTTCAAAATAGCGAGGCAAAAAACATTAAGCATGCCTAAGGGCAAAATGAATGCGAGGATTTTGAAAACAAACTGAAAATCCCTTTCCGGGAAAATAAGATCGTTCAGAATTCCACTTCCGAAGAACAGAAAAACGCCTAAAATAAAAGTGGTGCAAATTCCGATAAAAAATAGCGTCGAAACAAAACTGGCAAGTCGATTGGAGTCGTTTTTATATTCCGCGGAATAGCGGATCGCACCTTTTTCCAGTCCCAGGGTGGAAAAATTGTTGATCAGGCTCTGAAAATTTGTCAAGTTTCCGAGAAATGCCATTCCCGCAGGACCGATAAAGATGGCGATAATTTTGGTGGTGGCCAGGCCGGTGAATAATTTCACCAAAATCCCCCCGCTATTTTGCGAAGTGACTTTTAAAAGCGGATTATTTTGAAAAACGGCACGAAAGCGTTGGCGCATGGCGGAAAAATAATAGAACGAAAATAGGGATTTTAAACGTACGAATAAAAGGCAAGACGGATTTTGGACGAAATCACGCTATATTATTCTCTGGGAAAAAACCGGATCAAGAATTAAGACTTCGCTTCTTTTCGCAATTGCGCCATTTTAATTGCGGCGATGGCGGCTTCGGTGCCTTTGTTGCCATGTTTTCCGCCAGAACGATCGATGGATTGTTGTTCGGTGTTATCGGTCAAAACACAAAAAATCACGGGAATATCTCTTTGTATGTTTAGATCTTTTATTCCTTGGGAAACCGCTTCGCATACAAAATCGAAATGTTTTGTTTCACCTTGAATTACACAGCCGATGGAAATAATAGCATCGAGCAAGTCATGGGTTTCTTGCATTTTTTTGCAACCATAAATCAATTCAAAACTTCCCGGAACGTTCCACCTAATAATATTTTCTTTCAAAACCCCATTTTCTAATAAAGCATCAAAAGCACCTTGAAACAAGCCTTGGGTAATTTTTTCGTTCCATTCGGAAACCACGATCCCAAATGCGAAATTTTTCGCATTCGGAAGATCTTCCTTTTTGTATTCAGATAAATTTTTGCCTATGGTAGCCAATGGAAATGTTTAAAGTCAAATGTTTAATGTAAAAGGGATACTGTTTAATGTAACTAATTAGTCCTTAAACATTATACCTTAATCATTTAATAGCTATTGCTTGTCCCAAATACACCGGGACTTTTTCTGTTTCTGGGGCTTTGGGGTATTCTTCTTTTAGTTTGTTCAAGTGTTTTTCAGCGGTTTTGCCTTGGCCGAGTTCAATTGCGGTGATCGCCGATTTCAATAAAAATTTCGGAGTGGTGAAAGAATTACTGCGTATAGATGCTGCCTTTTCGTAATAATTCAAGGCTTGTTCTGGCTGTTTCAGTTGCATGAATGCATCACCGATGGCACCTTTTGCCAAAGGAGATAGAATTTCATCATCACTTTTGAATTGATCCAATTGCGAAATCGCTTCTTGGTATTTTCCGGTGTTCAAATAAGCCATTCCGGCGTAATAATGTGCCAAATTTCCGGCGTCGGTCCTGGAATATTCTTCTGCGATTTGAAGAAATCCGTACATTCCACCGCTTCCGTTTAAAGACAAAACGAAAAGCGAATCTTTTTCTGCTGAGGGGGCGGCCAGGGCTTCGCCAAAATGGGTTTGAGCTTGTGCCATTTCATTGGAGGCTTCGGCTTCATTTGGCGTTTGAATGAAACGTTCGTATCCCAAATAGCCCAAAATAACCACGGCCACAATTCCAATAATTACAAAAATATAGAGTTGGTTCTTTGCGACCCAAACTTCGGTTTTGTTCGCACTTTCGTCCAAGGAATTGAAAACCCCAGCCGTTGTGGATTTCTCCTCAATATCCTGCCGTTTGGATTTTTGTCCTTTTTTCTTATAGGTTGCCATATCAAATGCTTAATGAACGGCAAAAATAGAATTTTTCTTGTTATTTTGAAGGGAATTAATTTGTTATTTTTCAATACTTTGCAGACAGGGAACTTTAGCGAAAAATCCCTTTCTTCTAATATGTAATCTTTTGAGAAACAAATATTTATGTATTTAAAAAAACTTTCAATTATACAATATAAAAATTTTGATTCCGTGAATTTTGAATTCGATGCAAAAATAAATTGTCTCGTTGGTCCAAATGGAACGGGAAAAACCAATGTATTGGATAGTATTTACCACCTCGCTTTTGGCAAAAGTTATTTTAATCCGGTCACAGGACAAAATATTAAACACGGTACAGAATTTTTTGTTGTGGATGGTGAATTTGAAAAAGACGACCGCACGGAAAAAATTGTGGTTAGCGCCAAAAAGAACCAAAAAAAAATCATTAACCGAAACGGAAAAGCTTACGGAAAATTCAGCGATCATATAGGTTTTATTCCATTGGTCATTATTTCGCCCGCAGATCGTGATTTGATTATTGAAGGGAGCGAAACCCGTCGAAAATTCATGGATGGCGTGATTTCACAGGGTGACAAATCCTATTTGAACCAGTTGATAAATTACAACAAAGTGCTGGCGCAACGAAATTCACTTTTAAAATATTTTGCCGCCAACCGGAATTTTGAACGGGACACGTTGGAAATCTATAATCATCAGTTGCAGGAAATTGGGCCGATAATTCACGAAAAGCGAAAGGAATTTTTAGCGGAATTCATTCCAATTTTTAAAAGACGCTATGCGGCCATTTCGAACAATAAGGAGCAAGTGGGATTAATTTATAAAAGTCAACTTTTCAAAAATGACTTTGCTGAACTTTTAAAGGAGAATTTACAGCGGGACTTAGTGCTGCAATATACCGGTGCCGGCACGCATAAAGACGATTTGGTTTTGGAAATAAACGAACATCCGGTGAAAAAGTTCGGATCTCAGGGCCAACAAAAAACCTATTTGGTCGCTTTGAAATTGGCACAGTATGATTTTATCAAAAATCAGAGCGGGCAAAACCCAATTTTATTGTTGGACGATATTTTCGACAAACTGGACGAACAGCGGGTTTCGCACATTGTGGATCTGGTCACAAAAGATGGACTGGGGCAATTGTTCTTGAGCGACACGCACGCCGAGCGCACGGAAAATGTGGTGAAAAACAATACGGCAAGTTATAAAATGATAAATTTGGAAGAGTGAGTTTTTAGTTCGTTCACTCTACAATTAATTTCAACATTTGGCTTTTTCCATCTTCGATTTGCAGACTTAAAAAATACATCCCCGAAGAAAGTTTGCCGTGCAAATTAATGGGCTGACCCACTTTTACTTTATTTTGCGAAAATATTTTCCGGCCCCCAAGATCGTATAGGGAAAGTTGCATTTCCCCAAGGTTTGTTCCTTGTATTGTGAATTGCCCAGATGTGGGATTTGGCCAAAGGCTCCATTGTGAAATGGAAGCATCGTTTATGCCCAAACCCTCCGGCACGAATTTGACCAAAAAAGAATTGGTGGGGTTGTTTCCCGCCGGGAGTGTCGGTTGATAACCATCGGGGGTTGCCATGGCGTTATGGCTTTGTGTGGTTCCCACTAAATAGAAATTGTTCTCATAGTTTGCCGGAAGCACGTTTACAATTTTGTCCATTTCATCCCCTCCGTAATAACTGGCGAAAAAAAGGCTGCCGTCTTCCGAGAATTTTGCGAAATATCCATCCGTGCTGAATCCTGAACTAAATGGGTTCAATTCTTCTTGGTAAGCTCCGGAAGTGGAAATATTGGTTGGCGAAGTAGTGGATCCCGAAAGCCATAGTTCATTTGTTTCCAAATTCAAATCGAGTTGGGCGGAAAAAGTGGCATACTGCCCAACCACTGTTGTTCCAAAATACGTACCCCAAAGAAGATTTCCCGTCATGGCATCGAATTTTGCCAATAAGGGACTTCGATCACCCAGAAGGTTTTGTTGAAAAGCCCCATCGGTGGCAATATTGTCCAAACTTTCAGTATGGGCTGTTAGGTAAATGGAATTTCTTGTCGCCACAATATCAAATATACTACTGTTTATCGTTTCTTCCAATTCCCCGCCGTAGTACGTGCTCCAGATTCGGCTTCCAGAAGGTGAAAATTTGGAAATGAACAGATCTGTAGCGCCGTTGTTCTGGGGCTGATAGGCTTCGGAAGTTGCATAATATCCAGTATCGTTATCTGAGGAACCGACGGTAAAAATATTTCCAGAAGAATCTATGCTTACGTCCGAAATCCCTTCATTTGTTTCCCCTGTTCCGTAATATGTTCCCCAAATACGCGCCCCATTTTCATCAAATTTCATAATCAGACCCACTCGTTGATTGTTCACATCGGAAAAGATTACATTCTGTTGGAAACTTCCAGAGGTGGTTAAATACATAGTGGAATTTACAACACCCACGATTACAATTTCTCCATTTTCCACAGCGACGCCCGTTATACTTTCCATGCGTTCACCGTCTATATAGGTAGCCCAAATCAATTCTCCTGTTTCGGAGAATTTTGCCAAATAGCTTGCCGTATAACGGGGAATGGTTATTGGTTCTGAATCTACCATGAATTCCTGAAAAGAATTTGAGGTGGCGATTGCTGTAGTGCTATTTGTGGAACCTACAATATAAATATTATTATTATGCCAAGCAATATCAGTTGGCCAGTCACCACCTTCACCGCCAAAAAAAGTGGCCCAAACCAGATTTCCTTCCGAATCGAATTTGTAAAGAAAAACATCGGAAACGCCTCCGCCATAAGTGGTTTGGTGCACTCCTGATGTTGTGTAGGAGGCCGCTTCCGCTTCCATGGCATAAGCTTCAACTTCCGATAAAATATATATGTTCCCATCTGAATCCATTGTGGTTGAAATAGCCCGTGTAGTGTATGGGCCATAGTATGTGCCCCAATCCCGTTCATAAGGGAACGAGCTGGTTTGGGCAGATGTATTTCCCATAAAAAGACAGACAAACAAAACTATTGCAATGTATTTCATGGTTTTAAATGGTTTTAATCGGTTTTAATCGGTAATGGTCACTAATTTTGTCAAAAGTGCCACCTCTTCAAAAGTTGCTGTTATTGGTGTGCCACCACAGGCACTAATATCTGTATCCGTAGCAGCTCCACAACTTTCAAGACCAATGGAGATACCTGTTCCATCGTTGGTTTTAAATGCAACAAATCGTGCATCTCCCATTGCATTGAGCTGACTACCGGTTATTGTTCCCATTGGGTTGTCATACCAATTGAATGTAGCGGATCCATATAGGGCAAAATCATCAAAGCTAATAGAACTATTGGGATATAACAATAGAAAACTCATACTTTGATATTGATCATCTTCACAATCAGTACCTGCCACATAGGCAAATACAGTGAAGTTCAATGCACAATCCGTATAATTATAGATTGTCAATGTTTCCGTTTGAGCCACTGAATTTAGCCCAGTCATTAAAGCGATAAATAAAATAATTTTTTTCATGGTTTCTTGTTTTTAAATTTATAAAATAAGTTTCCCTTGGGTTTTTTCAAAATGTAGGATAATTGCACTTTTTATAATAGAGCCGTTTTCGTCCATGTTCTTTAAACTTTCGTCGGTTGCCCCGTTTGCCTGCAACAACAATTTTGAAGCGTTCAACAATAAGGTTTTTCGCTTTTCTTTATAAATTGATTTTAATTTATTTTTTGAAGTCCTATATTCGGGAGCATTCGTAGATTTCATTGCACTTTCGAAATTTATCAATGCTGTTTCAAGGCTTATTTTCTGACTTGTTGTTTCATTAATAAATTCTTTTTCACATCCGGCAAAAGTTAGACAAGATGCCATCAGCAATAGACATAATAAGGTTTTGGTTGTTTTCATAATAATAAATTTTAGAATACTACAAATACCAAATTACAACTTTATTTTTAAAACATTCATATTGTCGTTTAATTTTGTTTTTGTCGAAAGAATTCATAGAAGAAGATGTGGCTTCAGAATTATTGTTTATTTTTAGCCTTGGTTAAATTAAAATCAAATATTTTTTTAAAATTCCCATGAAATACACTTTCAATTTAGTCCTGATTTTGTTGCTTTCAATTCAGGGCTTTTCGCAAACAAATTTGGAAATTGTGAAAAACAGTGTGGACAGTACAATTGTTTTAGATCAAAAATTTAATCTTATCATGATTTCCCATAGCAATTGCGGACATTGTTTGATAGCTTTAAGAGAACTCCAAGCCGTTCACGAGTTTATGGAAATTATTGTAGTGAATTTTGGTTCCTATGAAAAAACCATTGAACTTTCGGAGAAATATCCCTATGTTTTTTTGGATGGTGAGAAAATAGAAAGTTTGAGCCGGCAGAAATTTTTCCCAAGATTTTTTCTATATAAAAACAACGATCTAGTTTGGAAAGGGAAAGGTTGGTTGGACAAAAGCCTTCAGAAAATAAAGCGAGAATTAAAGTAGGGACGACTTTTCTTCCTCCAATTATTTTTATCTTTACAGACTTCAATTTCAGCAAAAACAAAGATGAAAATCACTGCCTATATTTTTTTGTTCCTTTCATTGTTTGCCTGCAATACGGAAACCAATAACGAGCAAATTGAAAACTTGAACGGATATTGGGCAATTTCGAAGGCCGAAAGGGCAGATGGATCGGTCAAGGATTATGCTTTCAGTGGATTGGTGGATTATATTGAAATTGAAAACAACAAAGGTTTTCGCAAAAAGGTAAAACCAAAAATGGATGGCACTTATTTTATTACAAATAACGAAGAAAATATTGTTGTAAAGGTCGAAAATGACAGTATAAACCTTTATTATTCCACAAAAATGGACAATTGGAAAGAGACGTTGATCTCTTCGGGAAAAAATGAAATTGTGCTAGAAAACGAAGATGGAAACAAATATACCTACAAACGGTTTAATTTAGATTTAGGCAATGGCGAGGAGAAACAATGAAAATACAGATATAAGCACCATTCTTCAAGAGTTTGTTGAAAAAAACAAGCTTCAAAAAGGACTGGACAAAGTGAATGTGAAAGATATTTGGAATTCGGAAATGGGAGCGCCGATCGCAAAATATACCACCGCTATTAAACTAGATCGTGGCACTTTGTATGTGGCGCTGAGTTCATCGGTTTTGCGGGAAGAATTGGGCTATGGAAAGGAGAAAATCATTTCCATGCTGAACAAGAAGTTGAGAAAGGAACTTATAAAGAAACTGGTGTTGCGCTAACTGAGATGGCTGATTTCTATCGGTTAGAAATGAAAAAATCCCCTTTCATTAAAGGGGATTTTTCAATATTTTTCTTTTTGCAATCCTTTAGAATATTTCCTTTCCGGCAAAATGAAAAGAACCTTCAATTTTGGCATTCTCATCGCTGTCACTTCCGTGAACGGCATTTTCGCCAATGGATGCAGCATATTTTTTACGGATGGTTCCTTCCGCAGCTTCCGCCGGATTGGTAGCACCGATTAAAGTTCTGAAATCTTCCACGGCATTTTCTTTTTCCAAGATGGCCGCCACGATTGGTCCGCGAGTCATATATTCTACCAATTCCCCAAAAAACGGACGTTCTTTGTGCACTTCATAAAAAGTTTCCGCATCACTTTTGGTCATTTGCGTCAATTTCAACGCTATGATCCGAAATCCGGAAGCGGTGATTTGTTCCAAAATCGCACCGATATTTCCTTTTTCTACGGAATCTGGTTTAAGCATGGTAAAAGTTCTGTTTCCTGCCATTTTGTTATTTTTTAATTTCGTGCAAAAGTAGTGGTTTCCGTTGGAACCGCAATGCGTTCATTTTGAGAACTGGAAAATGGGGAGCCTAACGTTTAAAACCTTAGCCTAAAGACTACCTAAAAACCACGCCCAAAACCGTCACCACGGAAGAACTGATATATTCGATCCCAATGGCGATAACGATGAACCCGATGATCCGCGAAATAGCGTTTATCCCAGAAGCACCCAAATATTTTACGATAAAGTGGGCACTTTTCAGCATCAGAAAAGTTGCTAAACAAGCCATCAAAATCGCGGAAATAATAATGATTTTATCCGGCACTTCACCGTATTTTTCCTGCATCCCGATGAGCAAAGAGATAGAACCGGGTCCCGCCAACATGGGAATTGCCAAAGGAGTCAGGGAAACCCCGTCGCGTTGTTGCACGTCGTCTTTCACCTTTTCTTTATCCATTCCCTTGTGCTTGTGAAAAGAGCCGGTAAGCAAAGCAAAACCCGAAGAAACAATGATCAATCCTCCGGCGATTCGAAGTGATTCGATGCTAATCCCGAAAAATGTCAACAGGTATTTTCCTGTGAAAAAGGAAATCGTCAGAATCACAAAAATATTGATTGAGGTGAGCAAAGAAGTCCGCGATCGTTCCTTGATACTATCTTCTTGGGTAAGGCCAACGAAAATTGGAACGGTGCCCAATGGGTTCATCACGGAAAACAACGCTGCAAAAACGTAAAAGAACAAATCCATTTGAAATTTTCGGCAAAGATACCTGCAATCCCCCCATTTGAAATTCACCAAAGCATTAAATGAACGTTAATTTATTGTCTCAAAAAAAACCGCAAAATATAAATATCTTTGCGCCCAAATAGGAAGCCATGAAAATTCAAGAAATTATTGCGCAAGCCGTTAAAAATGCGGTCAAAGATCAGTTTGATGCCGATTTGTTACAGGTGGAATTCCAACCTACACGCAAAGATTTTGAGGGCGATTTGACTGTGGTTGTTTTTCCGATGTTAAGGCAGGTAAAAACCAATCCGGTCGCTTTGGGTGAATTTATTGGAAATTTTCTGGTTGAAAATGTAGAAGCTGTTTCCAAATTCAATGTGGTGAAAGGCTTTTTGAATATTGTTTTAAAGGATTCCTTTTTCTTGAAAGAATTTTCGGAAATACAAAAAAATGCCGATTTCGGTAAAATTATTCCCGTCGAAAAAAGCAAAACAATTATGGTGGAATATTCTTCACCAAATACCAACAAGCCTTTGCATTTGGGTCATGTGCGCAATATCATGTTGGGATTTTCGATGGCTGAAATCCTAAAAGCCGCAGGGAATAAGGTATATAAAACCCAGATTATCAATGATCGTGGAATCCATATTTGCAAAAGTATGTTGGCGTGGAAAAAGTGGGGAAATGGCGAAACTCCTGAAACCACCGGGTTGAAAGGCGATAAATTGGTGGGGAATTATTACGTGAAATTCGATCAGGAATATAAAAAGGAAATTGAAACGCTGAAAAACCACGGCAAAACTGAGGAGGAAGCAAAAAAAGAAGCCCCCGTTTTGTTGGAAGCACAAAATATGCTGCAAAAATGGGAAGCAGACGATCCCGAAACCATTGCTCTTTGGAAAAAAATGAACCAATGGGTTTACAACGGATTTGAAAAATCCTATGCTAATTTGGGGGTTGACTTCGACAAGAATTATTACGAAAGCAATACCTATATATTGGGAAAGGAAGTCGTCGCAAACGGATTGGAAAAAGGCATTTTTTATAAAAAAGAAGATGGCAGTGTTTGGATCGATCTGACTGATGAAGGTTTGGATGAAAAAATCGTTCTTCGTGCCGATGGAACCGCGGTTTATATGACGCAAGATATCGGGACGGCCATTCAACGGATGAAAGATTTTCACATCGACGGAATGGTTTATACGGTTGGAAATGAACAGGATTACCATTTTAAAGTTTTGGTTTTAATCCTGAAAAAACTAGGTTTTATATGGGCCGAAAATTTATTCCATTTAAGTTATGGGATGGTGGATTTGCCCACAGGAAAAATGAAAAGTCGCGAAGGCACCGTGGTCGATGCCGATGATTTAATGGAGGAAATGACCCAAACCGCCAAAAATATTTCCGAAGAATTGGGCAAATTGGAAGGTTTTTCCGATGAAGAAAAAGAGGCGTTGTACAGAATTATCGGTCTTGGCGCGTTGAAATATTATATTTTGAAAGTTGATCCCAAAAAACGCATTTTATTCGATCCGAAAGAATCGGTGGATTTCCAAGGAAACACCGGGCCATTCATTCAATATACTTACGCACGAATTCAGTCGATTTTGCGAAAAGCTGATTTTGATTTTTCCGCAGAAATTGAGCAATACGAACTTCAAGGAATGGAAAAGGAATTGCTAAAACAATTGCAAGTTTATCCGGAAATTGTGCAGCAAGCCGCCCTTCAACACAGTCCTGCCTTGGTGGCAAATTATGTGTATGATTTGGTAAAGACCTTTAATTCCTTCTACCAAAATATTTCAATTTTGAATGCTGAAAAGGAGAAAGAAAAAATCTTCCGCGCCCAACTTTCAAAAGAAACCGCAAAAGTTATAAAAAGCGCTTTCAAATTGTTGGGAATTGAAGTCCCAGAACGAATGTAATTGAGAATTAGGGAATAGAAGAAAGCGAAGAAAAATAGAAAACAGCGATTAACGATTTCTACCCGCATACCCGCACAACCGTCTATTCGAAATACTCAATTTCCCGTTTTAAAATATAAATGGGTTCGGAATTTTCCAGTTTGATTTTTTTGACCCAGTTTCCCAAAGAGTCATATTCATAGGTATATGTTCCTTCTGAAATGAGTTTTCCATCCGGACCGCAGGTTTTCCAGTGTGTTTTTTTGCGGTCAGCATCATATTCTTAGGTTAATTTACAGTCGAGCCGATCATTTGGGAGGTAGCGCTCTTTCACGGTTCTGTTCCGATTTTTGTCATAGGTGTATATCCATTTGGAAAAAAGTTTACCTTCCGAAGTAAAAACTTTCTCTTCAATGCAATTGGCCTCTTTATCATAGCGATAGTTGGCTTTGAAATACAAATTTCCATCGCCATAATATTTATAAGCCTCGGTCCGGTTTCCATCTACATACTTATAAATAAATTTCACATTAAGATAATTGATGCATTGAGATTGGGTGATTTTCCCGTTTTTGTCGTACGTATAAAATATTCTAGAACCAATACTGCCATCTAAATTATAAAGGATTTGCTTAATCATGTTTTCGTCCTCATCATAGAAATACGTTTCCTTCAAATAATTATCTCCATTGGTAAAATAAAGTCGTTTTTCGACCAGCTTTCCACTTTTGTTAAAAAGTAGATAGGAGTTATTTTCGGAACAAGGCCAAGGTTCACCAATAAGATAGGCGCCATATTTAGTGCGGATATGTTGCGGAATTTGACGTATCGACTTAATTTCCCCGCTCAAATTCAACTTGCTCCAATCTGATTTTTTTAGTTCTTTTTGAACAGAGCAAGCATGGCAAAAAAAAATAAAAGTGATGATGGCTACGGAAATTTCAGCACATTTTCTATTTGCCAAAGAAGTTTTCATATAATGCTAGTGTAATTTTCTTCCGAAAATATTTTTTGTTAAATATAAGGTGTTTTATGCTTTTTTCATAGTAAAATTCATTCTAATGATTTGTTTTGTTTTCTTTCTCTGAATTATAACAAGGTTCATCTTCTGAAGACATGTTTTATGAAACGATGCGCCGAAAAAACGCCGTGTTAAATAATTGCTTTTTTGAATTTCGTGCTGTAATTTTATGGGAAATAATTTCGGAATGTTACAAAAAACCAATATTGCGCGGCAACTGGCAAAATCGAGGAAAAAACGGGTTCCAATAGAATCCATTATGAACGAGGTAGAAAGCATCTTTGCCAAAAACCAGTCTCATCGAAATCAAATTCAAGAAAATTTAATAAAGAAAGGACCGGAAATTGCCAATAATTTTCAAAACGAAAAACTCGATCCCGATAAAATTTATCATTTAAATGATATAAAACGGCTTTGCGTGAATTTCCGTTTGCGGTTTGTGGATGCACATTATTTTAAGAAAGAATTCCCCGCGGAAGCGATCACGAAAATCCGAGTTCTGGAAAGAGAACACGGAATTGAACTGAAAAATTTTAAATTGGTCGCTCCTGCGAAATTGTTGAAATTGGAAAACGCAGATGATCCTTTATTGTTCGCGCCCATGGGTAATGATTATTTTTATTTGGTGCACCAATGGGGAAACGATTTGCATCCATTGCGGAAATTACTAATGTGGCCTTTCCGCGATTTGGATAACCTTGTTTTCGCAGTTTTTATTTTCAGTATAATCATTACTTTTTTAACTCCATTGCATTTTATCATTGACGAGCCCGGCGTTCGCGAGCGGATCATACTTTTTATGTTTGTTTTCAACTGGACCGGCGGAATGATCCTTCTCATTGGAATTGGAAAAGGTAAAAATGTGAATTCGGAAATATGGAACAGCAAATATTATAATGCATAATAAAAATGCACTTGACACGAAATATTTCAGCTGAAAAAGGAAGAAAAACACACAGCTCACACTGAAAATTCCTACTGATCGGTAAAATTTATCAATGCAATGATCGCCGCTTGATCATTCCGCCTTTTGTATCTTTCACACTGGTCATTACCACAAAAGCATTGGAATCGATTTTTTTTATTTCGGTATTCAGTTCGTTCAATTCCAACCGTGTGATTACGGTGTAAATGATATCCAATTTATCGCTCAACTCCGAGTGTTTCACCCCGCGTTCCCCTTTATAAATGGTGACACCACGCCGCATTTTATGAATGATCATTTCCCGGATTTCATCACTGTATATCGAAACAATGTTCACCGCAATATATTCCTCGATTCCTTCAATAATAAAATCGATGGTTTTGGAAGCGGCCACGTAGGTGATCATGGAATAGAGGGCTGATTCGATGGAAAGTAAATAGGCCGCAGCGGAAAAGATAAGCACATTGATCACGATCACCACATCGCCAATGGAAATGCCGAACTTTTTCCCTAAATAAATAGCGAGTACCTCCGTGCCGTCAATTACCGAGCCTCCACGCATGGAAAGTCCTGTGCCGGCACCAAGAAAAAGGCCTCCAAAAACAGCAACCAATAGCTTTTCGTCAGTTACTTCCGGGAAATTAACGTTGTAGAGCACCAAGGCCAGACCAAGAATAGAAATGGCGGCCTTAAAGGCGAATTGTTTTCCGATGGTGCTATAACCCATAATTATAAAAGGGATGCTGAGAAGCAAAATAAGCCAGCTCAATGGAATGTCGGTAAGGCCTGAAGTCAACAAGGCGATACCAATGACGCCGCCATCGATAAAATGTGCTGGCAAAAGGAAACTTTCAAGCGCAAAAGCAGCGGAAGCGATGCCACAGGCCATTAAAAGTCCATCTTTGAAAAGCCGAACAACCGTAATTCGAAATTTGCGGCGGGCTTTGGCCATGCGAAATTCTGAAATTTTTCCATTTTTGGGCAGTTCCTTTTCAGGGAGCATTAAATCACCGAAGAACTTTCTCCAAAATTTTCTCATTTGCCGATGGCTTTTGGCAAAGATAAAAATTACAAACTATAATGCGGGGCTTTAAAATAAAATACGAAACGAAAAATTTGGTGTAAGTCCCAACGCGGATTCTTCGACCAAAATCACTTTTCCGTTGTTCTTTTTGTAATAAGAATTGATCACATTTTTTGTGTCCATCAGATTCCAAAGTGAGATTCCCACGTAAGCATTTGTGTTTTTTGCGAGTTTAAACTGTTGGTTAGCGGAAAGATCCATTCGGAAGTAATTTTTCAGATTTACGCTAAATGCTGGGGCATAGATCAAATTTCCACTTTCCAAACCTTCTTTTGTCAAAGGGGTAAAGGGTTTTCCCGTGCGCCATTTCACACCAAGTGAAACTTTAAAATCACCACTGGCATAAGAAGTTGTGAAATGAAATGAATGTGCAATTTCCAAAATATTGGGCAGGCTCTTTTCCGGCAAAGCAGGAAAGGTGTAGGTGTTGTCCATTACCGAATAACCAAGCCAACTGCTGAATTCACCAAATCGTTTGCCCAATAAAAAATCGATGCCTTTTACAAAATAACTGCCGGTAATCTGGGCATATTGGTACTGATTTTGAAAACCTTGGCTTTGTGAAGTGATGCCGTTCACCTCTTTGAAATAAGTTTCGGCACTGATCAACCAACTTTTTTTATCGTAATAAAGTCCGAAAGAAAGTTGTTTACTGGATAAAATGGGAATTTCATCATTATCCGCCAATCGCCATCTGCGTTTTTCTATTCCCAAAAAATCTGTTTGGTAATCGATTTCCTGCGTGGTTACTTGACTTTTCAGCTCCCCTAAAATTTCGAAATGAAAATTTTTCCAAAGCCGTTGGTTGAAACTAAACCGCGGTTCCACTCGGAATTCATCGAAATTATTAAAATAATTAAAACGTCCGCCCATTTGAAAAGTAGTGCGTTTATTTTCTGAAGAATAGGTTGCTGAAGAAAAGAATGCTTGGGTTTCCAAAATCTTTCGCTGATATTCTCCAAATAACGGATTGTTGATTTTCTGGGTGTTGGAAATGGTCGTCGAAGTGTATTCATAACCCAATTCCCAATCAAATCTTTCGTTCAATTTCAGAAAAGAAATTGCTTTAAAATTGGTTTCTAGCACTTCGTTTTCCTGTTGCAAACGCTGATCGGTAAGGAGATCGGAATTTGTGGCCTTCAATTTATAATTTGAAAAATAGGTTTGTGCGGAAAGGTGCCAACCGGGAAGAATCTGTCTTTTATAGAATAAGCCGGCGGCCATGCTGTTTTGGGACAATTGGCTCCGTTTTGATTTCAATTCTCCTTCTACGAACGCGTTTTCATCAAAACGCAGCGCATTGGAGATGTTTATAAAATTGACCCTTAACCGATCTTTTTTAGAAAAATCGTATAACCACCGTAAACTAAAATCATTGAAGGAAAATTCTTGATTGTTGCGAAGTACCTGATCGTTTCTCTCAACCACTTCGCTCCCCTGAAAAGCCCGGTCATAATATTGTTCATAAGTTGGCGTGGAAAAAAAAGGAGTAAGCGATGTTCGCGCCGAAACTTGTACGGAAGATCTAGGTCCAAAAGGGGCATCGATAAGTGCGCCCAAATTGATAAAATTAACACCGGCCGAGGCATGGAAATCTTTGTTGATGACCGTATCGGTTTTCATGGAAATAACACTGGAAACACTATTGCCATAAGCCGCTTCGGTGCCGTTTTTGATCAATTCAACTTTCTTGGTTTGATAAGGGTTGAAAGCAGAGATCAAACCGAAAAAATGACCTGATTGGTACATTCGGATTCCATCCCATAGAATTAAGTTCTGATCGTTGCTCCCGCCGCGTATATTTATGTTGGAAACAGTTTCGTCCACACTCTGAACACCCGGAAGAGCCTGTAAGGTAAGCAGAACATCTGGTTCCGTCAAACCTGGAAGCACTCCAAAATCTTCGTAATCTATTTCCATCACCCCCTTTTTTTTCTTGGTAATTCCCTGCGTCAAATAATTGATGATGAGAATGGATTTTAAGGTTTGTGAAGGAGGTTCCTCCCCATTTTCCAAAGCCACGTAAACCGCCACAAATCCTTGGCCAAGCATTTTGAAAGAAAGCTTGGTGCGTTCTTCTAAAAATTGTAATGCTTCTTCCAAAGTTAAGTCTTCAGGTGGCATTTCAGATTTCTCGGTGGCAATAAGTTTGTCAGAATAAGAAAATATCCGATCATATTGAACGGCCAACTTCGCCAAGATTTTTGAAACAGGGATTTCGCCGGTTTTTTGGGCATTTCCGACCGTATAGAGAAATGAAAAAAAGAGGATAAAAAGTATTTTTTTAGTCACCTACCTTTAAGATTACCGTATCGCCGTTTCGGGTGTATCTCAAATTAAATGGAATACTAATGGATTTTAGGGCCATTTCCATATTATTGTGTACAAAACTTCCCGTAAACAACTGATTTGCATCAAAAGTACGTGTTTTCAAATGAATATCGACCTTGTATTGACGCTCAAATTCTGCGGCAACTTCTTTGAAAGGAACACTTTGAAAAGAACTCAAATTGTTGATCCAGCTTGGTTCATTTTTTTTAGAGATATTTCTTTCAGCAAGACCGTTTATAATGCGGAAACTTTTTCCGGCCGGGAGAAGAATGCTATCTTTTGAAGTTTTTACCGAAACCAGACCCTCATAACAAGTAACTTCAAAATATTGATCTCGTTGTTTTACATTGAAATGTGTTCCCAAAACACTAACGGTGCCGGCGGAAGTTACCACGGTAAAGCGGCTTCCTTTTTCCACTTTGAAAAAAGCTTCACCCTGAAGTTGCACTTCCCGGTTTTCCTTCCAAGAGCTTTTTTCATAAGTAAGATCGGAAACGGCATTCAGCAAAACGGTGGAGCCATCGGGTAGAATTGTTGTTTCCGTTTGGCCCGCAAGCGATTTTATTTCCGTTTGATTTAAATGGAAGATTGTAAAATAGGAAGCAAAAGCGATCACAAAAATAGCCGCGATCTTTAAAATAAAACTTCTTCGTGTTTCTTTTTGATAGCGTTTTAGTTTAGTTTGAAGTTTTTCGTAATGCTTTGTTTCATTAAATTCCGGCGACTTAAAACGCCGTGCCGTTTCGGATAATTTGACATAGTCTTCATATTCCTCCAATTTCTTGAAAGCTTCCAATTCTTCGGGGGTCAAATTCCCTTCGAGCCATTTTTGTATGAATATTTCTTTTTTCATTTTTGTTTTGTTCCAAAAGAAGAGGTGGCGGATTTTTGTGCTATCAGCGAATTTGGGAGCGATGTTTTTTATTATTTATATCAAAAATCATTTTTTTGAAAGCTTCCTCTTCATTCATAAAACAACTTGTCAGTGGTTTCTCCTACCTATTTTAAATGCCGTTGATTTCTTTGCGTAGTTTTTTCAGCGCTCCATAAATCCGTTTTTCAACGGCTTTTTTTGAAATTCCCAAGAGTTCCGCGATTTCCTGATGTTTTTTTCCTTCCGCTCGGTTCATTAAAAAGGCGACCCGCTGAGCCTCGCTTAAATTGGCCAAAGCTGCTTGATATTTTTTTAAATACTCGATTTCTTCCAGAATAAATTGAGGATCTTGGTGGTCGGTGTGCTCCTTTTTTTGATTTTGAAATTTCAACACCACTTTCTCATGTTTTATAGCATTCAAAACTTGGTTGTTGGCTACGGTGAACAAAAAACTTTTGGCTTTTTCAGGCGGAACTTCTTTGCATTTTTTCCAGAGTTTCATAAAAGCTTCTTGCACATGATCTTCTGGGTTCAAACGTTCCCCGAATTTGTAGTACAGAAAATCATGCAAGTTTTTGGCGTGCTTTTTATAAAGCGTCGCAAAAACGGATTCTTCACAAACGTGCTCTTGTAGTTTTCTGGTCATGAAATTCGGTTCGTCCGCAAATGTAGAAAAAATTTAAAGTTTGAGGACAAAGTTCAAAATTCAAAGGCGGAATTTAAAATATTTCAGCATTCGAAAGATATAAATCAGAAGGATGATGAAAATTTAACAAGAGCTAGGGTGGGATTTATTTCCTTTTGATTGTTATATACATATAAAAACATTTTAGTTAAACAGTTTTTATTTTTAGAGGGGAAAAGACCGTTGCCAATCAGACGGTCTTTTTTTTATGGCGAATTCGTAAAGAAAAGAAATATATTTTAATAGAGATCAGCGGATAGCTTAAACCCCGAAAATGCTCAGAAAATAGTTCGGGAATGAAATAAAAGTATCCAAATAACCTCGACATTCCGAATTTTTGGAGGTCGGGTTTTTTGTTTACCAATTCTTTACCGTTCAATTTCAAATCCGTAAATTTGCAGCCTATCTTGCCTAAGGGCAGGATTTTCAGATTACAGTGAATAGTCAAAAAATTGAAGATTTATGTTCGATAATTTAAGCGATAAACTCGATAAAGCGTTCCATATCCTAAAAGGGCATGGACAGATCACCGAAATCAACGTGGCGGAAACCCTCAAAGAAGTCCGCCGGGCTTTGGTGGATGCCGATGTAAACTATAAAATCGCCAAAGAATTCACCGCCGTAGTAAAGGAAAAAGCATTGGGTCAAAATGTGCTTTCCAACCTGAAACCTGGGCAGTTGATGGTGAAAATTGTAAAAGATGAATTAACGGGACTAATGGGCGGCGAGGCGGAGGGAATCAATCTTTCCGGAAACCCAAGCTTGATCTTGATGTCCGGTTTGCAAGGTAGTGGTAAAACTACTTTCTCTGGAAAATTGGCCCTTTACTTAAAAAATAAAAAAGCCAAGAAACCTTTGTTGGTGGCTTGCGACGTTTACCGTCCGGCTGCAATCGATCAATTGCACGTTGTTGGGGAGCAAATTGGGGTGGAAGTATTTTCCGAACGTGAAAATACCGATCCTGTTTCCATCGCGAAAAATGCGATTGCATACGCGAAACAAAACGGGCATAATGTGGTGATCATTGATACTGCTGGCCGCTTGGCTGTTGATGAAGCGATGATGGCGGAGATTTCAAATATCCATAAAGCCATTCAGCCGCAAGAAACGTTGTTCGTAGTGGATTCCATGACCGGGCAAGATGCCGTGAACACGGCGAAAGCCTTCAACGACATCCTGAATTTTGACGGGGTGATCTTGACGAAGCTCGACGGTGATACCCGAGGTGGTGCTGCAATCTCCATTAAATCTGTGGTGAACAAACCCATAAAATTCATCGGAACGGGTGAAAAAATGGATGCGATTGATGTGTTTTATCCTTCTCGAATGGCGGAACGGATTTTGGGAATGGGTGATGTGATTTCCTTGGTGGAACGTGCTCAGGAACAATATGATGAAGAAGAGGCCAGAAAAATTCAGAAGAAAATTGCCAAGAACCAATTTGGTTTCGATGATTTTCTGAACCAGATTCAGCAGGTGAAGAAAATGGGGAATATGAAAGACCTGATGGGAATGATTCCCGGTGCTGGAAAAATGATGAAAAATATTGATGTTGATGATGATGCGTTCAAAGGCGTTGAAGCAATTATTCATTCCATGACCCCTGAAGAACGCGCACAACCCAAGATAATCGATCCAAGTCGAAAAAAACGTATTGGAAAAGGTTCGGGAACCTCGGTGCAGGAAGTGAATCAATTGCTGAAACAATTTCAACAAATGAGCAAAATGATGAAAATGATGCAAGGCGGCGGCGGAAAGAAGATGATGCAGATGATGAAGGGAATGAAATAATATCAATAGGTAGTTTCTTTTTGAAAAGAAAATTGATTTAAGACAATAAAATGACCATACTCGACGGAAGAAAAGTCAGCAATGACATAAAAGATGAAATTGCCGAAAAAGTTTCCAAAATGAAACAACGCGGGGAAAAAGTCCCACATTTAGCAGCGTTAATTGTGGGAAATGATGGCGCAAGTTTGACTTATGTTGCGAGTAAGGTGAAATCTTGCGAACGGGTCGGATTTGAATCTACTTTGGTGAAATTGCCAGAAACCATCAGCGAACTAGAACTGCTGAAAAAAATTGAAGAATTCAACAACGATGACAATATAGACGGTTTTATCGTACAGCTTCCATTGCCAAAACAAATCGACACTCAAAAAGTGATTATGGCAATAAATCCGAGCAAGGATGTTGACGGGTTTCATCCTATGAATTTTGGAAAAATGGCTTTGGATATGACCACTTTTATTCCAGCCACACCTTTTGGGATTTTAGAACTTTTGGAACGTTACAATGTAGATACCAAAGGAAAACATACGGTGGTCATTGGACGTAGCCATATTGTCGGACGGCCGATGAGCATTCTAATGGGAAGAAAGGGCTGGCCAGGAAATTCCACCGTCACATTGACCCACAGCCATACCAAAAATATCACCCAGATCATAAGCCAGGCAGATATTGTGATTTCAGCCTTGGGAATCCCCAATTTTGTGAAAGCTGAAATGGTTCGTGATAATGCCGTGGTGATCGATGTTGGGATTACCCGCGTTCCGGACGAAACCAAGAAAGCAGGCTACCGACTTGCAGGCGACGTTGATTTTGAAAATGTGAGCAAAAAAGCTTCTTTTATTACGCCGGTTCCGGGTGGGGTGGGACCGATGACAATCGCTATGTTGCTGAAAAACACACTATTGGCACGAGAACGAAGAAAATAATTTTGCTGGATTTTCGTTCGGTCTTGTAGTTTGCCAATGCCGAATTTATATTAAACACGGAATCAATTGCGCCATTATCACTCTTCCAATTTCCAATCCAAATATTTATGCAGATCGCTTTCTATAAAACGCATGGCAATGGTAATTACGCCGAGGTCATCGATGTAGCCGAGTCCTGGAATAAAATCGGGAACAATATCGAAAGGGTTCAAAACATATAATAGCGCAAAAACGATAGAAGCGATCGTGAACCAAGGGACTTGATTATAAATACCTTTTCGATAATCTTTCAGCATATTCAACATTAATTTCCCCAATTCCGTATATTTTTCGAGCATTCCCGAATTGGCCAATTTATTGTCGATCTGTTTTTCATTTTCCAATACTTCCGACAAATCTTTTTCATCCATTTTCTTCCCCTGTTTTTCTACAAAAGTGTCATCAATGGTGGATGTTTTTTTCGAAAATTTCATAGTTCTTTATTTATGTTTTTAGTGTCCGTTTTTCCGTATTCTTTTTTATAAATTTTTAAAATAAGTAAGAAAAGTGATATTAAGAGTGGACCAAAAATCAGTCCAATAAATCCAAAAAGTGGCACGCCCACCACAACTCCGATAAGTGTTATTAATGGATGTACGTCATCTAACTTTCTCAGCAGATAAAGCCGAATAAGATTATCAGTTGAACCCACCACCACGAGGCCGTATATTAAGATATAGATGGCTTGTGAATTTTGTCCCTGTGCCATCAGGAGGATCGTAACGGGAAGAATTCCCAGCAATGTGCCCACAAATGGGATCATGGAACCTATCGTGGTGATCGCAAACCAAAAAAATGGATTTGGAATGTCAAAAATAAGAAACCCAACAAGGGCGATGACGCCTTGAGAAATAGCTACCAACGGAATTCCGATAGCGTTGGCCCGAACCATGCTGGTGCTTTCTTGGGCAATCAATTGTAGGTTGTTATGCCCAATAGGGATATAATCGTCCAGAGTATTCCGCAATTCTTTTCGATTGATGAGCATGTAGTAAAGCATAAAATACATAAGACCTATTGCGATGAACACTTCAAAAGTGCCACCTACCAAATTTTGTAAATTGCTGGAGACCCATGAGGTAATTTCCGTGGTGTTTATGTTGCCACTAATATCATATCCAAACGAATCTTCGAGATTATTCATCAGGGATTTTACGGTTTGAATAACCTTCTCCGAATTTTCAACGGCTTTGCGCATTTTGGAGCCCAGCAACAAGATGATCCCCGCAATAGGCAGCAATATGCCGATGAAAGAAACAAACATCAAGAGACTCGCAGCCAGATTTTTGTTCCACCCCTTTTCCAGCAATTTCCCCATCCAATTCCGGAATAACATATATAATGTCACCGCTCCCAAAACCCCAGATAAATAGGGAACCATTTCCCGGAATATCAAAATTCCCGTGGATATGATTAAAAGGAGAATAAACAGTTGTCTCACTAAAACTGGGGGAAGTTTTCCCATAAATTTATTTATTTGGCGAATAATTGATCAATATTTTTAAATGCTTTGAATTCCAATGAATTTCCAGATGGATCATGAAAGAACATAGTGGACTGCTCTCCGGTTTCTCCTTGAAAACGTACACAGGGTTCAATGATAAATGAAATTTTATTCATCTTCAAATGATCTGCAAATTTGTGAAAATCCGTCCATGATAACACGACACCGAAATGTGGGATCGGCACTTGTTTTCCGTCCACATTACCGCAAGCAGCTGCGGAATTTTTTTCTGGATTCTTCTGTTCATGTAAAACCAATTGATGACCAAAAAAGTCGAAATCGATCCAATGTTCGCTACTCCGACCTTCTTTGAAACCTAGAATATCCCGATAGAACCGTCCGTTAGTTTCAAGATTATCTACTGGAATAGCCAAGTGAAAAGGTGAAAGCACGGACATATTATTTTGTTTCGTAAGTTACTTCAAAAAATTACAAAAACCTTAAATATTTGTTAGGATATTACATCTTTTTTGGCTGTTCAGGGCCTTCTTCGGATTTTTGTGAACCATCCAATAATTTGTTCATTTCCGAGAGTTCCGTCGAGGTCAGATCTCGATATTTACCAACGGGGGCATCCAACAAAATATTCATGATCCGGATGCGTTTCAGAGCAATTACTTCGTAACCTAAATATTCGCACATTCTGCGAATTTGTCGATTCAGGCCTTGTGTAAGCACCATTCGAAATGTGTGGTTGCTCAGTCGTTCCACTTCACATTTTTTCGTCACCGTATCCAAAATGGGAATTCCGTTCTGCATCCGCTCAATAAAATCAGGATTTATCAAACGATCGACGGTCACAATATATTCTTTCCCGTGGTTATTTTTTGATCGGAGAATTTTGTTCACAATATCACCATCATTGGTCAGCAAAATCAATCCCTCGCTCGCTTTGTCCAATCTTCCTATTGGGAAAATCCGAGTGGGGTAATTAATGAAATCAATAATATTGTCCTTTTCTACGCCAGTATCTGTAGTGCAAACAATCCCAATGGGTTTGTTGAATGCTAAATAAACCGGCTTTTCGCGAGAGGTGCCAACCAATTTTCCATCGACCCGAACCTCAGCCGAAGAGTCTATTTTTGTGCCCATTTCCAGAAGCTTTCCATTAATGGTCACCCGGCCTTCCTCGATGAGTTTATCGGCGGCACGGCGCGAACAATAACCAATTTCACTGAGGTATTTGTTGATGCGCGTAAGTTTATTTTCCAAAAAGCTGTTTTTTAAATGTTATTTTCAAACGAAGGTTTTACTTTTGCAAAAGTAAACTTTGTTCCCATTTTTTCGGAAATAACGAGCTTTAGTCATCGGTATCTTTCCGACGCTTCAAAAGCCCGATTCCAGACAGGAAAAAAATAAACCCTACAATTGCGGGCGCCCAAGGGCTCATTCCCAAAGAAATACTTCCAAAAATTCCGAATATGCCGGCAATCAGTGCGGCCATTCCCACGACGGTCAAAATCATTCCGAGTATTTTTATCATAATCTAGAAATTTGGTTTGTTGTTAAAGACAGTGTTTTAATCCTCTCAATTTTTATACCTGAAATCTATTGCTAACCGATCCAGAAATAATTGATTTCTGCCGTTGGGGGGATTTGCGAAGCAGTTATGTTTTTACCCATATCGTCCCGAAATTCCGAGGGAAGTTCTTTTTTGTCAATGGTCACGTACGCATTTATTTCATCAATAAAAATAACAACCGCGTTCAAGGTATTTTCTGTTCGCGAAATATGGTAATTGGCCATAATATCCTTGAAAGTGCTTTCCGTTCCAAATCCTTCTTTGGTTTTGAAACGAGGATCAATGATTTGGATATTCCCAATGGTGCTCGTAGAATCAAAATCCTGGACGGGGTCCAAACGCAATAATTTCGTTCCTTTTTTATCGAATATGAAAATTTCATTGCCGCTGTTGAACATGCCAGTACCTTTTGAAATTACAACAGAATCTTTCCAAAAAAGCGAATCTAGTTGCCGGACTTGAATATCTTTTGTTAACGAGCCAATCGAGGAATTGCTTATAAGAAAAGGATCGTTTTTCTCCTTCTGACAAGAAAAGAGAAGCAACAAAAGAACACCTATTTTTATAACTGGGTTTTTCATAAATATTGAAACGACCAAATTAGTTTCTACGCTCATTCTTTGGTTAGTTGAATAAAAAATTGATCATAAAAGTAAACATTGCATTTTTACTGTGAAAATTTAATGGCTTTTTTTGCAATATTTTATCATTTCCAAAGGAAGAACATGCGTAAGAAACCAACCGGAAAATGAGTACCTTTGCGGTCTATGGCAAAAAATGTAGAAGATCAGTTGGTGTCGGAGGGAAAAATGTTGCCCCTTATGGAAGCTTTTTACACGATTCAAGGGGAAGGATTTCACAAAGGAACAGCCGCTTATTTCATTAGGTTGGGCGGCTGTGATGTAGGCTGCCATTGGTGTGACGTGAAGGAAAGTTGGAATGCCGAACTACATCCGCCAACGGACACAAATCAGATTGTGGAAGAAGCGGTTAAATATAGTAATGTCGTGGTGGTTACCGGTGGCGAGCCATTAATGTGGGACATGACCGAACTCACCGGGCTATTGAAACAAAATAATGCAAAAATTCATATTGAAACTTCGGGTGCTTATCCGCTGACCGGAACTTGGGATTGGATCTGCTTGTCCCCAAAAAAAATGAAATTGCCCACAGAACAGATATATGAAGTTGCGAACGAATTGAAAGTGATTGTTTTCAACAAACACGATTTTATTTTTGCCGAACAACAAGCGGCGAAAGTGAACAAGGATTGTATTTTATATCTGCAACCAGAATGGAGCGTTCGTGAAAAAATAATACCGTTGATTGTGGAATTTATATTGAAAAATCCAAAATGGAAAGTTTCGCTTCAAACGCATAAATATTTGAATATCCCTTGAAGGAAAACCAAATGGAAGCCACTATATTTCTGGCAAATAATACTAAGGCTTTACTTTCAAAAACGGAACTTTTACATACGTATCATCCCAGCCCATCAGTAAATTAGCGCCATTTTCAGTGGGCTGAAAAGTCATGGAAAAGGCTTGCACGGAGGCCGATGTTTGTTCTGCTGGGACTTTTACCCGTAATACGTCTTTGGTCTCATCATAACTGAAAGCACCCCAAACGTTTACATCTTTATTGATTATGATGGTCCATTCATCTTTCGTTGGAATGGTATAAAGCGTGTACGTGCCCGCCGAAATGGGTTTTCCATTCACGGTCATATCCGAATAAAGAGTGATTTCCGTAGCTTCGTTCGCTCCCGTTCTCCAAACTTTTCCATAAGGTACCAGACTTCCAAAAATTTCACGATCATTTTTTTGAGGACGGCTATAAATAATCCGGATCATTGGCATATTGTTTTCCCCTCGAATAAATGCAACATCCATTGGGCTTTTATCCAGTTGAGAAAAATCTTGTGCAAATAAGGCGGGAGCGCTCATAAAAAATAGTATGGCGATCAGAAATAGTTTCTTCATCTTTTTTAGTTTTAAGACTGTAAAAATAGACTTTTAGGACAGAAGTTTCAAAAACAATTTTGTTAAAAATATTATTTCTCTCCAAAATTGTATTTTGTTCAAAAAAAACCTTTTTTTACGCCCAAATTGTTAATAACTTCAATCGCTGAGCAACGCGAAGTGGCTAGGTGAAATGGCTAAATTCCGTATCTTTGTTGAAAGTTGATAATTAAGAAAAATTTATGAGCGAGTTACCAAAAAACCAAGATTATTCGGCCGCAAATATTCAGGCTCTGGAGGGAATGGAACATGTGCGCATGCGCCCCTCAATGTACATCGGTGATATCAGCGTCCGTGGATTGCACCATTTGGTTTATGAAGTGGTTGATAATTCGATCGATGAAGCAATGGCCGATCATTGTGACCGAATCGATGTCATTATCAATGAAAATAATTCCGTGTCCGTACAAGACAACGGTCGGGGAATTCCGATCGATCTGCACAAAAAGGAAGGTGTTTCCGCACTTGAGGTCGTAATGACCAAAATTGGTGCTGGAGGAAAATTCGACAAAGATTCCTACAAGGTTTCCGGAGGGCTTCATGGTGTCGGGGTTTCTGTCGTGAACGCACTTTCAGATCATTTGCATGCCGTGGTCCATAAAAATGGGCAAATTTGGGAGCAAGAATATGAACGTGGAAAACCATTATATCCGGTTCGGCAAGTTGGGGAAACCGACATTAATGGAACCATAGTGACTTTTCATCCCGATACCACTATTTTTCAACAAACCATCGCTTTTAGTTATGATACCTTGGCGGGAAGAATGCGCGAATTATCCTTTTTGAATAAAGGGATTACCGTTACTTTAACCGACAAGCGAGAAAAAGACGATAAAGGCGAATTCATTTGCGAAACTTTCTATTCTGATGAAGGATTGGTTGAATTTATTCGTTTTCTGGATGAAAATCGGGAATCATTGATCGTGAATGTGATTGCTATGGAGGGCGAAAAAAATGGTATTCCTGTGGAAGTCGCCATGATCTATAACACCTCTTACGGAGAAAATTTGCATTCCTATGTGAACAATATCAATACACATGAAGGTGGAACTCATTTGGCGGGTTTTCGGCGCGGGCTGACAACTACCTTAAAAAAATATGCCGATGCATCCGGAATGTTGGATAAATTGAAATTTGAAATTGTAGGCGATGATTTTCGTGAAGGGCTGACAGCCATTGTTTCCGTTAAAGTTGCCGAACCACAATTTGAAGGTCAAACCAAAACAAAATTGGGCAACCGGGAAGTGACCTCAGCGGTTTCTCAAGCAGTTTCCGAAATGTTGGAAATTTATTTGGAAGAAAATCCAAACGATGCCCGAATCATTGTTCAAAAGGTAATTTTAGCAGCACAAGCACGGCATGCAGCAAAAAAGGCGCGGGAACTTGTGCAGCGTAAAACCATAATGAGCGGAGGCGGACTTCCAGGAAAACTTTCCGATTGTGCTTCTCAAAAGCCGGAAGAGTGTGAGGTTTTTCTGGTGGAAGGGGATTCTGCGGGCGGAACGGCAAAACAAGGTCGCGACCGTCATTTTCAAGCAATTTTACCACTTCGGGGAAAAATCTTGAACGTAGAAAAAGCCATGCAGCACCGTGTATTCGAAAATGAGGAAATCAGGAATATTTATACAGCTTTGGGCGTCACCATCGGAACGGAAGAGGACAGCAAAGCCCTGAACGTTTCAAAATTACGCTATCATAAAATCGTGATTATGTGTGATGCCGATGTGGATGGAAGCCATATCGCAACCTTGATTTTGACCTTCTTTTTCCGATATATGAAAGAACTAATCGAGGGCGGGCACATTTATATCGCCACTCCACCTTTGTTTTTGGTGAAAAAAGGGAACAAGAAATACTATGCTTGGAGCGAAGCCGAACGCGATGAAATCTCGGAAGCTTTTAATGGCGGGTTTAGCATTCAACGTTATAAAGGTCTGGGTGAAATGAATGCCGAACAATTGTGGGACACCACGATGAATCCTTCATTTAGGACTTTACGTCAAGTTACCATAGACAATGGTGGGGAAGCCGATAGGATTTTCTCCATGTTAATGGGTGATGAAGTTCCGCCACGTCGGGAATTTATCGAAAAAAATGCCGTTTATGCGAATATTGATGTATAAGAGTGAGGGTTCCGATCAAAGGAATCAATGTTAACTTTTTAAATTGTAGTTCATAAATACCTGTGGTTCATATTTGTTCCACAGGTATTTTTTTTATGATTTTGGTGGTCTATTTTGAAATTTTTGCACGAATCAGTTATTTCTTTTGTCCAAAACTTTTACCAATTATTATTTTATGTGTAATATTAACGAAAATATCTAAATCTACTTATTATGAAAATCAAGTATTTAATTCCAATACTATTTTTGGGAATCAGTGTACGGGCGCAAACAGGTATTAACGATTTGTTGGCTGCGGGAATCGAAGATGCGAAGCTGTTCAGCGATGGTTATTTTTCCCCCGCGGCGGAAGGGGTGATGTACGCTCTGAGCAACGGCTGGTACAATTCCGCAAAATCTAAAAAGCCCGGTCATTTCGAATTGTCTATCATGGTCAATGCCTCTTTTGTAAGTGATGATGATAAAACCTTCACGATGAATGTTGCCGATTATAACTATTTGCGGTTTATGGATCCAAACCAGCAAACAGGCGAAGTTGCCACGGCTTTGGGCGAAAATGATCCAGATATTACCATGGTCATCGAATATGAAAATGATTTGGGCGTCACGGAACAGGTCGAGATAGAACTTCCACAGGGAATCGGCTCCGCGGGGATCGATATTTTGCCTACCGCATATTTACAATTGGGCATCGGTGTTTTTAAGGGAACCGAAGTGAAAGCGCGCTACCTTCCAAAAATAGATCAGGATGGCGTGAAAGTGCAATTATATGGTGGTGCCATCCAACACGAATTGACAAGCTGGATTCCCGGGGCGAGTGAACTTCCGATAGCTATCGGGGTTCTCGTGGGATATACCCATTTCAGTGCGGGATTTGATCTTGACGAAACCTCCACTGTGGAAGGCGAAAACCAGAAAATTGAAACGAAAATGAATTCCTTGGTGATTTCGGCCTTGATTTCAACAAAATTGCCAGTCATTAATTTCTATGGTGGCCTCGGATACCTGAGCGGAAAATCTGAAAGCGATTTATTGGGAACCTATCATATCCAAACTGGGGTTTTGGGCGGCACGACCGTACAAGATCCTTATAGTATCGAAAATAAAGTCAGTGGGGTAAAAGCCACTCTTGGCACCAAGCTAAAACTCGGTTTTTTTAGGTTGCATGCCGATTACAGTTTCCAGCGTTTTAGCAATGCAAGCGTTGGGATAAGTTTCGGATTTTGACCGCATTTTTTAAACGGAAATTTTATTAAACTTCTCTAAAATTCCAAGCTTTGGGAAAGCTGTATATTTCATTTTGTCGATAAAAAATGAATTTTAACAGTCGAAATTAGGATGGTTTATTTTTTTTTTGGAATTTTGAAATATTAATAATTTAAAAACCAATAAGCTATATGAAAAAATTTACAGCAAAAATTTACAGCGAATTTCTTTTCTTCTCTGTCTATGTCTAATTCTTGTTTCTTGTCAAAAGGAAGAATTTGCGTCACCTCCCACATCTTCTGCTGAACACTCTGAATATTTTGTTTCCATGGCGAATGCAACCGAAATGGCGGGAAAAATAAATTTGTCTAATGATAATGGTCCAAAAGCAAAAGGTGATAGTGTTCAAAGTGTAATTAGAGAAGTTTTTCCTGTTATCAACACAAAGACCGATACGGTTTTCTATATCGTCAATTACGATCCACAAGGATTTATAGTTTTGGCCGCGGACCAGCGTTCCATTCCATTGTTGGCATTTTCTTCTTCCAATTCGTTTGAAACAGACACGGATTATTATCCATTGGGTCTCGTGCATTGGCTCGAGAATACAAGGGACGACATTGATTATATCCGGGCCAATAATTTGGCTCAAACACCGGAAATAGCCGATGCTTGGAAAAATCTTGATTATGGAAGATATCCAAATCCTTTTGATCAAGATCCTGGAAATAATGAACCATGCCAAACCACTTATAAAATAGTTTATCCTTTATTAGAGACCGAATGGAATCAACGATGTGGCTTTAATGATGATATGCCTTTGAAATCATGTGCTAATGCTTGCTATTATAACGATAATGGATACGCGGGTTGTGTACCGATTGCCGTAGCACAAATAATGAAATACCACGAATACCCTATCAGTTATAGCTGGACCAATATGTCCCTTAATAATGGGACAAGCACAACAGCTTCTTTTATTCGTGACATTTGGGACAATATTCCTACTTCGAAAAAAAGCTATAATTGCGATGGAACTGGAGTTCACGCTGATTATGTAGATAATATTTTTAAAACAGGTTTTAGCTATTCATCTGCAACGTATGCTGGATATAATTACGATGCATTAGAAGATAACTTGGATATTGACCAACCAGTTATTCTCATGGGTTTTGAAAAGGAAGATAATGGGTGGTGGATATTTCATCATTATGTTACTGGAACAGGTCATGCCTGGGTTTCTGACGGATATATGCGCTCTATACCCTGTCCGGGAATAGCGAATAGCATTGTTGTACACATGAATTGGGGATGGTGGGGAGGCCAATCCAATGGTTGGTATGGTTATAACGATTTCACTCCTGGTGATTATTCTTTTAATTATGCCAAAAAAATGGTATATAATATTGCTCCATAAAAAATTATAAAAATTAACACATAAAAACAATAAAAAGATGAAAAATTTAATTTTATTTTGTACTGCACTGTTTTTTTTAAGTTGCAGCAAATCCGATAAGGAAGAAAATCAATCGAGTGTACATCTCGATGGTATTGAAATAGCAGTGAGAAATGCCGCAGGGGAAGATTTGTTGGATCCCAACACCCCAAACGCCTATTCTGCCGATGGAATCAAATTGTTTTACGAAATCAATGGTGAAGTAGTGGAAGTATATGATCCAGCAATGGACCATCCTCGTAATTTTATAATATATAATTATATTAATGAGAATGAATCTGAGTATAGAATAGGTATTTTTCTAAACTATGATCGGAACGAAGCACAACCTATTACTTACATTCAATGGAACGAAACTGACAGGGATACAATCAAAGCTAAGTTTCATTATTCCGGACCTGCCGATTCAAATTATAGTTTCGACATTGAAAATTTATGGTTCAATGGCATAGAAAAAGATCCTTATTTTGAAATCGTGAAATAATTTTTCATCTCGATTTGCCTTACATGGAAATATGAATTTTGAAATGTAAACAGCCCAATCTGAAAAGGTTGGGCTTTTCTATTCTATTTAAATAATTCAATTTTTGTGAGGGATGAAGTAAATTTTAATCAATAATCCGTAAATTCGCATCAAAATTTATTCACCTATAAAATTCAAAATAAAATGAAAGTAACTATTGTTGGTGCGGGCGCAGTTGGCGCAAGTTGTGCAGAATATATTGCCATAAAAAATTTCGCTTCCGAAGTGGTTTTGGTCGATATTAAAGAAAATTATGCCGAAGGAAAAGCCATGGATTTAATGCAAACGGCTTCCCTGAACGGTTTTGACACCAAAATCACCGGCAGCACCAATGATTATTGCAAAACCGCTAACAGCGATGTTGCCGTGATTACCAGTGGAATTCCCCGAAAACCCGGAATGACACGCGAAGAACTTATTGGAATAAACGCGGGGATCGTGAAAGAAGTTTCTTCCAATCTCATCAAACATTCGCCAAATGTGATCCTAATTGTGGTCAGCAATCCAATGGATACTATGGCATATTTGGTGCACAAATCCACCAACTTACCCGGAAACAGGATAATCGGAATGGGCGGCGCCTTGGACAGCGCACGTTTCAAATACCGTTTGGCAGAAGCCTTGGAATGTCCGTCTTCAGATGTGGACGGAATGGTAATCGGCGGTCACAGCGACACCGGAATGCTTCCTTTAACCCGTTTGGCAGCGAGAAACAGTGTTCCCGTTTCCAAATTTATAACCAAAGAACGGCTTGATCAAGTAATGGAAGACACCAAAGTAGGCGGTGCCACCTTGACAAAAATGTTGGGCACGAGTGCTTGGTACGCGCCAGGAGCTGCAGTTTCTGCGTTGGTGCAAGCGATTGCCTGCGATCAGAAAAAGATGTTCCCTTGTTCTGCATTGTTGAACGGTGAATATGGACTGAGCGATATTTGCCTTGGTGTACCGGTAATTTTAGGCAAAAACGGCATCGAAAAAATCGTGGAAATCGAATTGAACGATGCTGAAAAAAATAAGCTGAAAGAAAGTGCCGAAGGTGTGAAAAAAGTGAACGACCTTTTGGTTCTGTAGCGAATATTTTATAGTGAATATTTTACAGTGAATATTGAATATTGAATATTGAATATTGAATATTGGATAACCGATTTCCAATGAGCCAATTATGCCGTTTCCTGAAAATTTTCGAGAACGGCTTTTTTCCGCCATTTTTTTTCGAATTTTTCCATATTCATGCGTGATAAAATATTCAAACGATTGCAATTTGGCACAGTTTCAAAACAGAACTTTTCAACGAAAGGACAGAACGCAAATTTTATCTTAAAAAAAGTATTGTCAAATCTTTTTTGAAACCCTATATTTGTCCGTTTTTAAAAAAAAATCGATTATAAAATAAGTCACCCATGCAAAATAAGGGAGTAATCAAGTTGTTCGCAATCGTATTTGGGTTGGTATGTATTTACCAATTGTCCTTTTCCTTCATTGCGAGCAACATAGAGAGTGATGCGGAAACTTTTGCCGAACAACGAATTAGCCAAAGTGAAGAAAATTACGCCAAAAAAAGGGAGGTCTTAGAAGATCACTATTTGGATTCTATAGGTGAAGAAAAGGGCTTTTTGGGAATTACCTATAATTCTGCCAAAGAAAAAGAGCTGAACAAAGGTTTGGACTTGAAAGGTGGAATCAACGTGACGCTTCAGGTTTCCGTTGAAGATATTCTTCGTTCCCTTTCCAATGATTCAAAAGACCCGGCTTTCAACCAAGCTTTGAGCACAGCAAACGAACAACAGAAAAATAGCCAAAAAGATTATGTCGATTCATTTTTCGATGCTTTTGAAGAAATTCCGGATGCGAAATTGGCTTCTCCCGATATTTTTGCCAATAAATCTTTGAGCGATGTTGTCAATTTCGATATGACGAATGATGAGGTGAAACCCGTTATTCGCAAGAAAATTGATGATGCTGTACTTTCTGCTTTTGAAATCCTTCGTCAACGTATCGATAAATTCGGGGTCACCCAACCTAATATTCAGCGTTTGGGAAGTTCTGGACGAATTATGGTGGAATTGCCAGGGGCTAAAGATATTGAACGAATAAAGAATTTGCTCCAAAGTACGGCACAGTTGGAATTCTGGCATGTTTATAAGGCTGGCGAATTGCAACAGTTTATGGCTCAGGCCAACAATACGTTGAAGGAGATGGTGGAAACCAAAGAGAAGTCTGAAACTAAAAAGGACACTACTGCCGCCGAAGGAAATGATCTTGAAGAATTGTTGACGGAAGTTGATGACACTTTGGAAGTCGCCAAAAATCCACTTTTTGATTTGGTTGTGCGACCGGGTTCTCAGACTGGACCTGTCATTGCCACTTTCAATATTGAAGATACTGCAAAAGTTAATTCCTATTTAAGTAATCCAAAAGTAATTTCCCTTCTTCCTGCCAAAATGAAATATTTACATTTTGCATGGGGAAAAACTCCAGATAAAAGCCCTACCATTGATCTATATGCCATAAAAGGAAACAGGGAAAATGAACCTCCTTTGAGTGGAAATGTAATTGTGGACGCTACCCAGACTTATGATCAAGTGGGCCGTGTTGCGGTCTCCATGCAAATGAACGGAAAAGGAGCGCGGATTTGGGAAGAAATGACTCGGGTTGCCTTTGAGGAAGCAAGTCAAATTGCAATCGTTTTGGACAATGTGGTGTATTCCGCTCCTGGTGTTAGCACGGGGGCAATTTCCGGAGGACGAAGTGAAATCACGGGCGATTTTAATATTGAAGAAGGGCAGGATTTGGCGAACGTATTGAATGCGGGTAGATTGCCGGCATCAGCGGATATTATTCAAAGTGCTATCGTTGGACCTTCCCTGGGGCAAGCTGCCATTAAAAGTGGGACCATTTCCTTTATGTTGGCCTTGGTGCTCATTTTCATATTTATGTATTTCTATTATGGGAAAGCCGGCCTTTTTGCCGACATTGCCCTAATAGTTAATATTTTGTTCATCTTTGGAATACTGGCCGGACTTGGCGCGGTACTTACTTTGCCAGGTATTGCGGGTATTGTATTAACCATGGGTATGGCCGTGGATGCCAATGTGATTATTTTTGAACGGATTCGCGAGGAGTTAAGAAAAGGGAAAAGTCAGGTAGAATCAATGAAGGAGGGGTTCCAAGGGGCACTTCCGTCCATTATTGATGCCAATATCACCACGGGACTTGCTGGAATTATATTGCTGGTATTCGGAACTGGGCCTATTAAAGGTTTTGCCACCACATTGTTGATCGGTTTGGCAACTTCTGTTTTTACTTCAATTTTTGTGACCCAAATATTGACGGATTCCTATTTGATTAACGGGAAACGTTTGAGCTATGCAACTACTTTCACCAAAAACTGGTTCAAAAATGTGCACGTGGATTTCATGGGAATGCGAAAGTATTTCTATTGGGGATCAGGGATTTTCTTATTCATCGGAACTATTTCAGTATTTACGCAAGGTCTGGATTTTGGGGTTGATTTTCTAGGAGGAAGAACTTACGTGGTGCGATTTGATCACGATGTGAATGCCACAAAAGTGGAGGATCATTTGATGGCGGATTTTGGAAGTGTGGAAGCCAAAACCTATGGACAAGATAACCAATTGAAAATCGTGACCAAATACCGAATCGATGATACCGGCGAAGGTGTGGACGGGGAAATTCAACATAAATTGTTCGGATCTTTAAAAGAATATCTTCCTGCAAATATGACGTTCGATGAATTTGGAATCAGCGGAAATTCTTCCGATAAAAACATCGGATTATTGCAAACCACGAAAGTGGGACCAACCATTGCCGATGATATCAAACAAGCTTCAATATGGGCTGTGCTTGGGGCAATGGTCATGATATTTCTCTATATTCTGTTGCGCTTCAAAAAATGGCAATACAGTTTGGGCGGTGTGATCGCACTTTTCCATGATGCTTGGTTTGTTATTGTTTGCTTTTCGCTTTTTTATAGATTTATGCCGTTCAGTTTGGAAATCGATCAAGCCTTTATTGCTGCCATCCTTACCATTATCGGGTATTCCATAAATGATACCGTGATTATTTACGACAGGGTACGGGAATATTTGAACGAAGGTCATACCACTTGGACCATGAAAAGAACGATCAATGATGCGTTGAGCTCCACGCTAAGCCGTTCGATCAACACTACGGCAACCGTACTGCTGGTTTTACTTGCGATTTTTATTTTTGGGGGAGAAAGCATCCGCGGATTTATGTTTGCCTTGCTCATCGGGGTCATGACTGGGGTTTATTCCACACTTTTCATCGCTTCGGGAATCACCTACGATACAATGAAAGGGTCGGAGAAGGAAGATAAGAAAGAGTTGGAAGGGTAGCAAATAGGCTGTAAGTTTTAGGCCTTAGGCTTTAAGCTGTAGGCTTTAGGCTGTAAGCCTGTTGAAGAATTTTTGAACAAAACCTGCTCGATTATTGAGCGGGTTTTTTCATTTTCAACGCACAATTCTGTTGAATTATTTCGGATAACTTCTCGGTTCACTCCTAAAGTTTTATAAAAAACTTGTTCATCAGTAAGGAAAAATATTTAAGTGTTATTTTTGTGGAAGGTATTTTAGGCCTATTTTAATCTTAATTAAAAATTCAATAGTGATGGTAAATAAATTACTTTTTATTTGTTTGGCTTTTTGGGCTTTTGAAATGAATGCACAATTTACAGTGGAAACCGTGGACGGATATCCTATCGAAGATGGTGATGTTATGAGCTTTGGGGAAATAGATGCCTCTTTGGAGTTTTATGTTTATAATACTGCCGCCGACGATATTAATATGAGAATAGAGTTTGTGGACGCCACCAACGCCGATGGAAGTTCAATGGAAGTTTGTTTTGGACTTTGCTATACCTCTGTCAATATTGGGCAATCCTATCCTTCAAGTCCGGTAATCATTGAACCCGGCCAACATCAGGCCACCACTGGCGATCATTTTGTGAACCGCGATGGAGTAAATGGTACAGATGTTATTACTTATGAATTCAGGTTTTATCAGTTGGACGATTCAGGTCATGAGATCGGAAATTCCCTAACTATGTATTACGAATATGATCGGTTGTTGGGCGTTAAAGAAACTAACAAATTGGATTTGGTGCTGTATTCTAAAGTGGTTGGTGATCAATTGACTATTAAAAATGGCGAGCCTTTGGAAATGGCAATCTATAATTTGCAAGGGAGATTGGTGAAAAATACAGAATTGCCCGTAGGTCAAAATGAAATCCAAATTTCTGATTTGGCCGCACAAATGTATTTGCTTCGGTTCACAAATGAGGCGGGAGCACAACAAACGGAAAAAATTGTGGTTGGATAAAATAAAGGAACCTCTAAAAAACTATTTTAAAAGCCGCCTTTTGGGCGGTTTTTTTTGTGTATTTTTATTCCAATACGGAGTTGTTCAAATGGAAGTTTATTATGATTTTTCCTTTTGTGAAATGCTAACTTTAGTATGTAGTAAGTGGAAAGCAATAAACTTACTTTGTGCTAACTATAGTATACTCAATGAAGACAGAATTATCACTGAATTTCGGTAACATTATTAAGAATCTTCGAAAGGAAAAAGACATTTCTCAAGAAGAATTAGGTTTTCGTTCGAATCTACATCGAACATATATTGGAATGATTGAAAGAGGAGAAAAAAACATTACTCTCGAAAATATTGAAAAATTGTCAAAAGGTCTTGATGTATCTATGAAGTTAATATTTGAAAAACTTAAAAATACATGGCTCTATTCTAATTTACGATTGATATTATATTTTTTGTCTAACTATCTAAAAATAAGATACTTTGTCGTGAATATTTTCAAAAAACCTTGATGTTTTTCTAAAACCGCTGGTTTAAAATGTAAAAAAACTCTTGTAAG
>JBDNFD010000004.1:0-7268 GCA_041689995.1 Flavobacteriaceae bacterium
ACGAAAAAGTTACCCGTGATATTTTCCACTGAAAAATTGGTGGTGCTGGAAGAAACGATAAAATCATGTGCAACCATGAATCCGCCACCTTCATCAATTCCATATCCGTTTTCAAAATTGTTGCTGACTTGCATTTGAGAACAATTTCCTTCATTTGTACCACCTCCAATGGCGGTAACGGCGAAATCATCTACAAAGAAATCATAATCAGGAACATCATTGACTGTTCCTTCCGTTGCCCAGAAAGCGATTTTTACTGTTCCAGTGTATGTGCTCAAATCTATAGTTGCTAAATCGCCGGTATTGGAAGGTGTATTTGCCGCATTGTAGGTCATTAGATTGGCCCAAGTAATTCCGTCATCTTCAGAAATAAGTACTTGCACCTCATCATCGCTTCCCATAATCCCTCCTCCTTCAATAGGGTCGGAATTGTTCCAATCTGTTGTTGCCACCATATAGGATAATTCATTAGCGCCACCGGAAAGATCAATGCTTGGCGAAATGAGCCATTCTTCTTTTCCTGTATAATACAGGTTGATATTCACGGCCATATTGGTTCCCGTATTCAAAAATTCATCGGCAAGCCATGAACTGCTTCCGAAACCTGATGGTCCCGTAACGGGTGTTCCTGAACCGGCTTCATCCCAACAGTTTGGCAGGTATGTGTCAAAATTTTGTGTGTAATCTGGCACAAATGTGGCACAAAGAGTTGTAAAAGCATAAGGTAAAGACCATTCGCTCAAATCTCCACTACCACAATCAGCACGGACATAAAATTCATAATCAATCGCAGGGTCTAGGCCTGAGGCAGGGTATGGATTTGTTGTAACCCCAGCATAGGTCGGAGTGCCTGTTGGAGTTGTTCCAGCCTCAACCACTTCAATATCCCATGTTGTAGCAGAACCCGATTCGGTCCAACCTAAATCTGCACCTGTGGCAGTAATGCCGGTTGCCGTTAAAGAAGTGGGTTTCGGACAACTTGGGAAAGCATCCAATACTACTCCATCAATATATAGGTGAAGCTGATTGTCTGATATAACTTGTATAGCAATATATATGTTTTGTCCAGCATACGCACTCAAATCATATATATGTTCTGAATATCCAGTTTGCTGGGCATTCACTGGCCCTTCAATTAAAGTGAAATCCGCCACATTTGTTCCTGTGGTAGATACCAGCACATTGAATACTTCTTGATAAGTTGTGGAAGCACTTGAAGCATGAAAAGTAAACCTATCGGTGCTTCCAGCGGTTACTAACATTTGCGGAGTTATCAAGTAATCATCATGTCCAGGGCTCGAGTCCCAGCTAATGTACATAACCTTGGTACCATCATAAGCACCTGTTCCAATATCGCTGACAGCCCATGCATCTGACCCACCTTGATTGATGATTGACCAACAAGTGGTAACATCTCCCACATCGGTGGTTTCAAAACCTTGTGTAAATGGGCTGGAGACAATATCACAATTGGTAGAGAAAGCATACGGTCCAGTCCAGTAACTCTCGTCTCCGGCGCCACAATCGGCACGGACATAAAACTCATAATCTGAAGATGGCAATAAGTTTGTATATAAATAAGGATTGGTCCCAACGTTCTCTTCAGTAGGTATGCCCGTAGGGGTAGCACCTCCTTCGACAACTTCAATATCCCACATTGTAGCCGAACCCACTTCGGTCCAGCCCAATTCTGCACTTGTGGTGGTAAAACTTCCGGCTGTTAAATCTGTTGGTTGTTGGCAAGTAGGCAATTCATCAAAGGACACGTCATCAATAGCTCGATCATCATAAAAATCACCTGAAGCATTATCTTCATTCACAATAAATCGCGCCTGTACCGCACCTGTTATAGTATAGGATGATAGATCAATATAAACTCTTATCCAACCTCCTGTATTAGAACTTCCTGTAGAAACATCCGTATTCCAACTGTTTCCGTCAAAAAAGTCAACTGAAAAGGAAACGTTAGAGTGGCCTTCATTGTTACTAATGGTATAAAAAGACAATGCTGGGGTGGTCAATCCAGAAACATCGACTAATGGAGTTACTAGGGTTGTTCCCAAATTATCCGGGGATGAATCATCCACATACGCAAAATGACCGCCACTTCCAGAGGTTGTTCCAGAGAAATCACCGGCGTTTCCAACATGACCGCCAGTAGTATCAAATATCCAATTTTCAGCATTGGCACCGCCTTGGACCCAACAATTTGGAATAGAACCTCCATTGGAGAAATCTTCCGTCCAAGGTGCAGTAAAAGTAGTACACGGGGTTGTAAATGTATAAGGACCAGTCCAACCACTGATATCGCCCCCGCCACAATCGGCACGGACATAAAATGAATAACTAGTACTCGGTGCTACAGAAACTGGATAAGGATTTGTAGTCACGCCCGCATTGGTGGGTGTACCTGTAGATGTAAAACCTGCTGTACCCACTTCAATATCCCACATTGTAGCCGAGCCATTTTCTGTCCAGCCCAAATCTGCCGAAGATATTGTGAGGTTAGTTGCGGTAAGAATAGTTGGTGGAACACAAGTAGGTGCGGTCGAAATAGAAAATTCATCAACATACAAATAGAATTCATCTGTTGAGGTACCCACTATCGCGATATATACGTTTTGACCATTATAGGCGGGTAAAAAATATGTGTATTCCAAAAAATTCCCCAGTTCTGCGTCCAAATTTGTAGATTCGCTTCCCAAAAGCACGGTAAAATCGCTTGGCGCAGTTCCAGTTGTGGAAAGTTTCACATCAAAACTTTCTGGGAATGTTGTGCCAGTTCCTCCTGCAAAAAAGGAAACTTTATCGGACACCCCAGTTGAAACCATAATTTGGGGGCTTATCAAATAATCTTCGTGGGCACTAGATTCCCACTGAAGGCGCACGCCACCAGCACCCATATAAGGTGCTACAGTTGAGTAAACCCAAGTGTTTCCTTGTGCGTCTTGATCAACTACCGTCCAAGTGGAGGGTATTTCTGTGTCAAAGCTTTCAGTAAATTGCGCATGCGCCTGCCATCCAAGGCAGGCAATAAAAAACATACATAATAAAGTAATTCTTCTCATAATTAAAATTTTGGTTAAACAATCCATAAACTTACAAAAAATAAGCATAACAAAAACATTATTTTCCAGTTTCTCATAAATCAATCTAAGACCCTGATTTACAAATGTTTTCTTAAAAAAAACATTCAATAAAACTAGAATTAACAATAAGCACTTGATAGATTTTACCTCAAAAGTCGTCCGAACCTTGTTATTTATTCCTTAATTATCCTGTATATTCCCACTGAACCATCAATTTTTATTTTCATTATAAATATACCGGAAGGAAGTTCATCCATCATGAAAGTCTGTTCGAACGAATTCGGACGTATTTTTTCCATTTCCCGACCGGAAATATCATAAATAGCGACTTCTTCTATTTTTCGTATTGCTTTTAGAAAAATTTTGTCCTTCACCGGGTTGGGATAAAAAGTGAAATCTTCCAACTCTTGATTTTCCACAGCCATCAAATTGCAAGTTCCTAGTATTGTAAATACGCCATCATTGCCTGCCGATGAACTCCACGTACCCGAATTATCGTTGTATGCCGTTTCGTATCCAATAGTGCCGGCCCGTGTGACTTCCCATGCCACTTGGGTTCCGGGAACAACAGGCGTGGCAATCATTTGAATCCAGTAGATCGTGTTTTCGGTCGAATTTCCAGGAAAATTAATAGGATTCGGTAAATCCAGAACCATTTTTTCCACATCGAAGCCGGCAGCAGTTCCTATAACGGTTTGTGAGGTTGGCACTAAATTTTCAATTGTATTGCCAATTTGTTCTCCAGGAATACCTTCATTATCTTGAAAGAAAAGTAGGTCCATTGAAACCACTCCACCTGTCGTCCAAAGATTAGCAGTGATATTTTCCAAGGAGAAATTTACCGTACCCGCGGCCACACTAAAATCGTTCGCGATCAGTTGTCCACCTTCTTCCATAAAAAATGCATTTTCAAAACCATTGCTTGTTTGCGATTGCCCACATTGATCCTGGCCGTATGTTGAAAAAGCGATGGGGCCAAGAGCGCCGCTCACATCCGGGCCACAAATTGCGGTCAAATAAACCTCATAAGAAGTACTTGGGGATAAATCCGTAAGATCCACTTCGGGGTTTGGACCAGCGGAAACCACTGTTCCAGTTCCCAAGGGAAAGCCAACGGAACCGTATTCAACTTCCCAAGTGGTTTCGTCGGCACCTGGCAACCATGTAAACGAAGCCGAATCATCACCTAGGTTTGTCATAATGAAATTACTCGGTTGCGGACAAGCGTCGTTGATAAGTTCAATACAGAAACCTCCTTCTGAACCATTATACCCATCAATTTGGATGTAATAAGTGCTCCCGGCCGTTAAACCCGTCAGTTCAACGATAGACATTAAACCCATCACTACTCCGGAATCTTCATCGCATCCAACTTCATTTGTAAGTGTTGACAAATCATTTAAATCGGAAGGAGCATCAAATACAGCTATTTGAGCGTCATATAAATCAGCGGGTGGAATATCGGTAGTGATGACCACTTCCCCATTGTTTGGAGCGACAAAGCTGAACCAAACCGTCGTTTGGGCCGAATCTCCATTATAATGACAAGAACCGGAAGGTTCGCCAGATTGTATCGTTGCACCCATATTGGTATAGGCATCTCCCGAACAGGTTGCATTTATTGCCAGTGGAATCGCATTGATCAGATTATCATTTACCGGATTACCTCCGAGCCTGTCGGAATTTTTAGCTTCATCGATCGCTTTTATCCCAAAATTCTCTCTTGAGATTTTCATATTCCAGCCAATAAAATCAGGTGTTGCCAATAGAAAAATTAAAGGAGTTACCAATAGAAACCTTGTAATGTTTTTCATATATCGAAAATTAAATTAGTATTAATTCGGAAAAGCGGTTTCCTTCACAAAACAAAATATTATAAAAAAAACTTCTTTAAAAAATATTCGATTTTGAGTGAATTCTGTTCTCAGAAGTCAAAAACCCGTACTTTAAAAAGATGACCAAAAAAACGCCCTGATTTTAAAAAAGGGCGTTTCTTTTTTTTTATTTTTTCATCCAAAATTATTGTTTAACAACAGTGAATACCTCCTCTACATTATGAATGCGAACCTTCATCAAATAAGCACCTGCTTCTAGCTTCTCAAATTCCAAAACCGGATTCAAAGCATTGGGTTCAATTTTCAGCACCACTTGTCCCAGCATATTATAAAGGACAACTTTTTGTATTTTGAAACTGGATTCTATAAAAAGTTGGCTTTTCACTGGGTTCGGATAATAGCTGAAGCTTGCAAATAGTTGATTTTGGACGCCAAGTTCATTTGTTTGAAAAGGAATTGGCCCGGCCATTTCGCTCATTCCATCTGTAGCGCCACAATCTGCCACCACATAGAAATCATAATTGGTTTCCGGCATCAATCCTTGAACGACATAGATAAGCACGTCAGAGGAAGTTGTTCCGGTGGCAATTGGCGTTGCGGTTTCCGGATCAGCCCCTTCCTCAAAAATATACCAGGTATAACCATCGGCATTGCCAATCGCATCCCAAGACAAGGTTGCGGCTTCTCCAGTAATATCAGCAACGGTCAAATTCACTGGTTCGGCACATGTTACCGTTGATGTTCGAACTTCAAAATCATCAATAAAAACATCATAAGCTTCGGGATCATCAACTGTTCCGCCGGTAGCCCAAAATGCTATTTGAACCATTCCGGTATAATCTGCCAACTGAATAATTTCCGAATCGCCGTCAAATGATGGAAAAGCATCTTGATTATAGGTTTTCAGAATGTCCCAAGTAACTCCATTATCTTCGCTAATCAGCACATTAATAATATCATCACTTCCCATGCCATTTCCTTCGGGAGGAAGAGAATAGAAATAATCTGTGATCGCGGCAGTATAAGCCAGTTCGTAATTTCCACCAGAAAGATCAATGATAGGCGAAATCAACCATCCAACTTGATTTCCATTATAAATATAAATGCTCGCGGAAATATTATCGCCGGTGTTTCGAAATTCATCGGCAAACCAAGGACCTGAGCCAAGACTTTGCGGACCACTTTGGGGTGTTCCTGCATTAGCCTCTTGCCAGCAATTTGGAAAAAATGTAAATTCTTCCAAGAAATCCGGGATATAAACCGTTTCGCACAAAGTGGTAAAATCGAAAGGGCCCGTCCAAGCGCTGACATCACCGGTACCGCAATTTGAACGTACATAGAATTCATAATTGGCGCCCGGATCCAGATTATTTATTGTAAACGGATTGCTGTCCGCTGTTTCAGTGGGAGTTCCGGTTGATTGGAACCCCTCGAAGCCTAATTCAATTTCCCATGTATTAGAGGAACCATTTTCCGTCCAACCCAAATCGGCAGAAGTTGTAGAAGGAACAGCCGTCAAATCGTAAGGTGCCGGGCAGCTTGGCGGTGGACTACAAGAAATATTCGCTACCCATCCAGTTTGATTGGTATATCCATCGCTCATAAATACAAATGTCAGAGCTCCGGTAGGATGAGTTGAGGTGAATGGACCTGGAAGATTGTTGCCATAATAACCGCCCGCTGGGAAACCTGAAAATGTAGCGGCATTAAAACTGGCAATTTGTGGGGAAGTGGCATCCGGACCGTCATAAACATATAGTGCATCCCAACTGCTCTGAACGCTAAAAGACGTAAAAGAAACCGTGACAATGTAACCTGGTGTATCAGCTGAAATCGTCCAAGTATTTACAGCATTGTCCGAGTAATTTCCTCCTGGTCCACCTTCATCATAAAATACATCACCACAAGTATAATTTGTCTGAAAAGCATAAGGACCAACCCAAACGCTGGTGTCACCACCGCCACAATCTGACCGGACGTAATATTCGTATTTCGTTCCACTCAACAATCCGGTTGCTAGATAAGGATTGGTTACGTCTTCATTGGTTGGTGTTCCAGTAGGAGTAAATCCTGCCAAGCCCAATTCTATGTCCCACACGGTAGCGCTTCCGGTTTCTAACCAACTCAAATCGGCACTATTGGTGGTAATATTATCAGCGTTCAAGGTTTTTGGTTTCGGACAAGCCGGAAGTGCATCCAAAACAACACCATCAATATAAAGATGAAGTTCATTATCGGAAACCGTTTGTATCGCTATATAAATATTTTGACCGGCATAAGCACTTAAATTATATTCATGTTCCGACCAACCGGTTTGAGCGGCATTTATTGGTCCTTCTATCAA
>JBDNFD010000005.1:0-2995 GCA_041689995.1 Flavobacteriaceae bacterium
ACTGTCGTTGTTCTCGATGCGGACGTAGATGGTTTCTGTTGCGTTTATAGGAAAATACGCATCGGCAGGATTGATGGCTAATGTCGGATCGCCATTTTCTGCCCCGGTTTGTGTGGTATAATAGGTTATGGTATATAGCGTAGTATCTTGAGCATCAAAGACGTTATCGTCATTCTGAGTCAGGTCGAAACTTGGAAAAATTGTTGCATCGCCATCAGTGTCACATTCCGAAAGATTTTCAGCAGGATTGGCGATAGGTTGTGTGAAAGCGCCAATAGTGAAACTGGATGTAAAAAAACATGTAGAATTTTCAATATTCTGAACATTTACCCAAATGGTTTGGGGGTTGGCATTGTTGGTATAATTTGTGGGATTATTTATCTCCGTACCGGGAATTGCTGCTTCGGCATCTTCCAAACTTTCATAATAATATACATTATATTCCAAAGGGCTCATCCCATCCAATACATTGTCATTGTTCTGGGTAAGATCAAATTCTGTGAATGTTCCTCCATTCGGGGCACAATCAACCAAATCATCGGGAGTTCCCACCAAATCACAAGTACTCAGATCAACATATACATTTGTACTTCCTTCTATCCCCAATTCACAACTATCGGTATCATAATAACTAGCCGTTCCATTAAAAATAGTGTTGCTGGCCTCTCCTTCAAAAAATGAAGCAGAAGTACTACCAATTTCATCATCACAAATATTATTGAACCCACTACAATCCGAAGGTATTTTAACCTTTATTCGTATCACAAATTCCGGATCACCAATTTCGACAATTGAAGGATCAATATCGAAGCGCACTTGATGTAAACCGGGATTATACGTATAGGTTACCCCCGTCGGAAGCACCATTTCATCAGTTAAAAACAATATATTTTCCGGCAGATTATCAATAATATAGGAATTAATGGCATTATCGGTTCCAACGTTTTGAACCGTATATTCATAAAAGAATTCTTCGCCAAAAGCTAAGGTTTGTCCGGTAATATCGACACTGTTTACATCAACTGCATGCTTTACCACAAAAAATTCTGGGGCAATGATTTCAATGGCAAGGGTATTTAGAAAAATTCCATATACATCCCCTCCGGTAGTGATCCTTAAATTTGCCGTGGTTTGATTATTTCCAATAACTGAATTTCCCGGGTTATTAATAGCGAACAAATCGGCATCAAATCCCAATGTATTTTGACTCGCAGGAGTTCTTGTGGTAACATAGGCATCAAATCTACTAATCGTACTATTGAAAAAATTATTAGAAGGATTCAAAGTAGGTGTGGAAAGACTTATGTAACTGCCATTTACACCTTGAAATTGTAACTGATCACCTGTGATACCTTGATCACCTTCAAGAGCTCCTACCCCCAATGTCGCATTCACCGGGCCTGCAGGAACCGTACTAAAACCACTGTAATTAAATTCTACTGGTGGACTCGAGGCTGCGATACTTGCAAAGCCATCATAGGTGCTGATGAATTTTCTTGTAGCCAATTGATCCTCATAAATCAAAACCAAAATCCACCCACCAGATGAGCCCGTACCTCCTGTTGATCCAGTATAAGCTCGAATATTTCCAACTGTATAAACACCTGTAGGATCTGGGAGTGTAGTAATAAGAGAAGTCACATCCGCATAACAGACATAAAAAGAACCTTCCAGTCCGGGCTCTCCCCCTCCAAATACAATTACCTCAGAATTATACGGTGCAGAAGTAGGATTTATATCCAAATAAGATTGGTTGGGAGTTTTAAATTTTATGCTAGACGCATTACTTTGTGAACCATCGTACATTGCGCCCCAGTAAAGTCCCGCATAGATAATATTGGAACAGTTCGGCATACTTACAAGTTGGGAACTACTGGAACTAAAAGTACTGGGATCAGTATCAATATCAATATACCCCATGGTGGTACTTCCATTACTACCATTTATAACGTTATAATCATTATTTGGATTAAACCCTCCTGAATTCTTGCTCACAATATTGTTTGCCAACATTAATAAATCACCGCGAATAGTTTCCTGCGTGCGGCCTCTAAATTTGCTAACCACAACTGTTATACTCACTGTTCCCACACAACCGAAATCATCTTCAACCGTTAAAACAACAGTATAGGTTCCCAGAATATTAAAAGCATGTACAACCGTTTCACCCGTACCGTCCGCCCCTACTCCAAAATCCCATGAGTATGTTGGGTTAATGCTACCATCTTCAAAGGTAGCACTACCGTTAAATGTAATTGGTGTACCAACGGGAATTGAATAAATGTCAGAAGTTGCATTATATTGACTAGGAGAAACACTAACAACTTGTGGCGTAATAACCTGGCAAGGTTCCATACAAGTAATTTCAGCCGTCCATCCTGGTAAAGGAGAGGGTTGTCCATCCGGTACAAACTCAAATGTCAGGCAGCCAGTAGTATTGGCGGGGGAAGGAAAAACCGCTTCTTCATCAAGAGAAACACTACTGTATGAGCCGATTAATGGTGCACCTGTGGAATCACCATCATAAATATTTAAAAAATCACCTCCCGCCGCCACTAAAAACTCCATAAACTCCACTCTGACAATTAAATCTGGATCATCAGAACATAGTGTCAGAACCTGGGTTCCCAAATTATCAGCATAACCACCTGCAGGACCTCCGTTGTCATAAAACATTCCATCACAAGTGGTAAAACTACCATTCTGCATGTTGATGTTTTGGGAGATCACATACAAGGGGCTACAAAGCAATACAAGTAATAAAAAATTTTTCATTTTAAAGGAATAACAAGTTACCAACCAATAATTATCGAACGATTTATTTAGCAATTATGGTCTTTTATTTTTAGGTTAAAATAAAAGCGTCCAACGAAAGGACGCTTTTATAAAAAATCTAGCGCTTCAATGTAAAGTTCGCTTTGAACGTTCTGGGCATCCCATCCAAGGGTTCTATATATTCCACCCGGAACCAATAATCATCGGAGGGCATCTGCCG
>JBDNFD010000006.1:0-33419 GCA_041689995.1 Flavobacteriaceae bacterium
AATGCCATTTGATAGATTTTTTTGGTGGTCATACCTTCTTGAATCTGCTCTTGTACCTTACGGGCTACATCCTGAACAATATCCTCATCTGCTCGTGAACGACGTAAGGAGTTAATGAGCTTGTTTACATCAAAAGCTTGGTACTCACCGGAATACTTTTTTATTAGAACTGATTTACTCATCATTACACTTTAATGGTCATCACTGGTAATCCGGAATGGTTAGTTACACCTTCAGCGATACTTTTGGAGAACAGGCTTAAAAATCCTGTACGTCCGTTTGTACACATTGTGATTAAATCAGCATCCTTATACTTTAAGAAGTTGTTTATACCGGTTTCCACGTCAGGCTCATTATATACGTTCATTGAATACTTATCCAAATCAGGGAATTTTTTCAGGAATTCCTTGATGGGGTTCAAGCCTTGTTCAATACTATTAAAGTCTGTGTCAGTATTGACTCTCAATAAATGGATATTCGCTCCGCATTTTTCAGCAATTGAAATAACCTTCTTAAAGGCTTGGTTCACATCTTGAAGGAAATCTGAAACAAAAACGATATCCTTGAAAGGAAAGGATACTTCTTGGTCCTTAACCACGATTACTGGAACATCAGCTTTTCTCACAATCTTTTCTACGTTGCTTCCCAGTAATTCACGCACTCCGCCACGGGTGCCGCTACTTCCGGTAACTATAAAATCGTGATGGAAGTGACCGGAATGTTTGAGGATATTTGCCTGTCCGCTATCAAATTCTAAAAAGGTTCTGCATTCAAGTCCTTCACGTTCCGCCTCTTTTTCCAGTTCCCTCAAGGCCGCTTTAGCGCTCCCAATTTGTTTTACTGTTTCGGGATACTGCATTTCTTTTTGTTTATCCAACTTTACCCAGTCAACAGGGGTTTTCATCAAATGAAAAAAATGGATTTCGGAATTATAAAGCTTAGCTAATTTAATTCCGAGTTCTGCTGCTTTATTGCAGTTTTCTGAAAAGTCTGTTGGTACAAGTATGTTTTTCATGATATTTTAGTTTTATTCAAATTTATGATTTATAGCTTATTGTAAATTTAGGAATTGTTAAAATGCGATTTTTGGTTTTTCCATTTCCAGTTTCTAATTTCAGGCATATCAAGTCCGTTTTTTCGGATATAATGCTTATGCTCGATCAACTTGTCTTGCATTTCCTGTTTTAGATATGCTACTTCGTCGCCCAAGTTTGGCAAGCGATCCAGAACATCCTGTACCAAGTGAAAACGATCCATATCGTTCAGTACCGTCATGTCAAAAGCGGTAGTGATCGTACCTTCTTCCTTGTATCCGCGTACGTGTAGGTTGATATGGTTACTGCGATTATAGGTTAGCCTGTGGATCAACCACGGATAGCCATGAAAGGCAAAAATGACCGGTTTGGTTTTCGTGAACAACATATCAAAATCGGCATCCTTCAATCCATGTGGGTGCGCATTCTCTGACTGTAACTTCATCAAATCGACGACATTGACAACCCTTATTTTCAGATTTGGCAATTTTTCACGTAATATGGATACTGCTGCCAAGGTCTCCAAGGTGGGTACATCCCCAGCACAGGCCATCACCACATCGGGTTCCGCACCGCTGTCATTGCTTGCCCAAGTCCAGATACCTATTCCTTTGGTACAATGGATGACCGCTTCCTCCATTGAAAGCCATTGCGGGGAGGGATGCTTGCCGGCCACCACTACGTTCACGTAATGTTCGCTCCGAAAACAATGGTCCATTACCGATAAAAGACAGTTGGCATCCGGTGGCAGGTAAACCCGTATCACAGATGCTTTTTTATTCATTACCACATCAAGAAACCCAGGATCCTGATGGGTAAATCCATTATGGTCCTGCCTCCATACGTGCGAAGCCAAAAGAATATTCAGGGAAGCAATCTTTCTGCGCCAGGGAAGTTTTGCTGAAACTTTCAGCCATTTTGCATGCTGGTTAAACATAGAATCAATTATGTGGATGAAGGCTTCATAACAATTGAACAATCCATGTCTTCCTGTTAAAAGATATCCTTCCAGCCAGCCTTCACATTGGTGCTCACTTAGCATTTCTATTACCCGACCATCTTTCTTCAAAAATTCATCTGTTTCAATGATTGGCGCTTCCCATTGGCGATTAGTCACTTCAAACACTGCGTTCAATTTGTTTGACAACGTTTCATCAGGGCCAAACAACCTGAAGTTCCTTTGCTCTTTATTCTCAAGAATCACATCTCTTACAAACTTGCCTAAAATTTTTGTATCACCTGGCCCTGTCTCTCCGCGTTCCTTTAGTTCAACACCATAATTACGAAAATCAGGTAGCCGCAGCTCCTTTAGCAACAGGCCGCCGTTGGCATGTGGATTGGCGCCCATTCTTCTATTTCCCTTTGGTGCTAAATCGCGTAATTCCCTTAAAAAATGGCCTTGCTCATTAAAAAGTTCTTCCGGCTTATAACTTTTCAGCCAGTCTTCCAATTGTTTTAAATGTTCAGGATTTGAGGCAGAATCTTTTATTGGAACTTGGTGAGCACGGAAAGTTCCTTCTACTGGCAATCCATCAACGAACTTTGGCCCTGTCCATCCTTTGGGGGATTTCAAAATAATCATTGGCCAAATGGGACGTTCAGAATCACTGTTTTCAACAGCATTATTTTTTATCGCTTTTATTTCGTCAATTACTTTATCCATCAACTGCGACATTATTTGGTGCATTTCCATTGGGTCATCACCTTCTATTAAATAGGGTTTCCATCCATAACCTTTAAATAGCTGTTCCAGTTCTTCACTGCTGATGCGGGCAAGCACCGCTGGGTTGGCAATTTTATAGCCATTCAAATGCAGAATAGGTAGTACCACACCATCTGAGACAGGATTTAAAAATTTATTGGAATGCCAAGCAGTGGCAAGCGGTCCTGTCTCGGCCTCGCCATCGCCTACCACACAGGCCGCAATTAAATCAGGATTATCAAACACAGCACCGAAAGCATGGCTAAGTGAATATCCTAACTCTCCACCTTCGTGGATGGAACCGGGACACTCGGGAGAAACATGGCTGGGGATACCACCTGGAAAAGAGAATTGCTTAAACAATTTTTGTAACCCTTCTTCATTTTGGCTGATGTTCGGGTAAACCTCACTATAAGTTCCCTCTATATAAACATTACCCACGATTGCTGGGCCACCATGACCCGGACCTGAAATGTATATCATATTAAGGTCGTACTTTTTTATAATCCGGTTCAGGTGGACATAAATAAAATTCTGACCCGGCGTAGTGCCCCAATGACCCAATAACATGGGTTTGATATGTTCCGGTTTTAGCGGTTGCCGCATCAGCGGATTGTCCCACAGATATATTTGGCCTACTGAGAGATAATTCGCTGCCCGCCAGTAGGCATTTATTTTTCGCAATAACTCAGACGACAGGGTTTCGGCTGCTGTATTTATAGTTTCTGTTTCCATAATATTTATATTTCTAATTATTTCAAAAAATTGTCAACTAGTTTAGCAATCATCAATTCTTCATTAGTTTTAATTGCAAATACCTTTACTTTACTATTGTCCGAGGAAATAACTATTTCATTATTCATATTGTTTACCTCGTCCAATTCTATTCCAAGGAATTCAAGGCTGTCACATATTTTACTTCTCACTTTGGGGGAATGTTCCCCAATACCACCTGAAAACACCAATATATCCAAGCCTCCGAGCACCGCTGCAAATGAGCCAATCCATTTTTTTGTTTGGTAGCAAAACAGCTCGATGGCTTCGGTGGCACGGTTGTCAGTATCCTTATAATCCATTAGTTCCCTCATATCAGAGCTGGTTTCTGAAATACCGAGCAAACCAGATTCGTGATTAATAAGATGGCTGAACTTTTTTGGGGTAGAATTTTCATGTTGCATTAAATACCAAGCAACCCCCGGATCCAAATCACCGGTGCGTGTGCCCATGGGCAATCCGGATGTTGGTGTAAAACCCATGCTGGTGTCCATGCTTTTACGATCTTTTACCGCGGCAAGACTTGCACCGCTGCCGAGATGCGCCAGAATTATTTTGCCTTTTGCAGCTTCCATTCCAGCTATACGTTCAACTTCCTCCAGCAGGTAGGCATAAGAAAGCCCATGAAACCCATATCGGCGGATTCCCATTTTGTAATAACGCCTGGGGATGGATAATAACTTTGCGACCACCGGCATGGAATTATGAAATGAAGTATCGAAACAGGCTATTTGTTTTATGCCGGAATGGCGCTTCTTAAACACCTCTATCAGTCTAATTTCTTCGGGCAAATGTTCAGGATCAAAGTCGCTGATTTTTTTTAATTCATTCAACAACTGATCTGTAATTAATTCTGGTTCGGTATGTTGCATTCCATGAACAATGCGATACCCTATTGCTGAAACTGAAGTGAAATCCTGCTGCTTCTCCAGCCAGTCAACCAAATGGTTCGCCGCTTGTTCGTGATTTTTAGCTTCAATATCAAAACTGTTTTTTTGTGGATTATGAGCGGTAGTAAAATTGAATTTGGCGTTTTTGGTACCAATGTTTTCTATCGCGCCATAAAGTAACCTTTCAAGTGGTTCTTTTACCCTGTACAAAGAAAATTTGATGCTGGAAGAACCGCCATTGATCGTTAGAATATTTGAATTTTCAGGATACATTGTTTGCTTGAGTTGTTTTAATTATCTTTTAACCATTGGTGTAGCTGTCATTTTCAGGTTTGCGTCCATAATTTATATTTTTTATGTAATAGGTTTTGTTACCTATTTAGTTACTTTAATTTTGTTATTGCACATTATTGCACATTATTGTTATTAGCTGGCTGGTATGGTTTGTCTTGCTGTGAAGGATGCTTCTTCAGTTCATCCAATAATTCTTTGATGCTTACCTTGGCCACAGCAATATATTTGTCCGCTGCCCCATAATATATATAGAGATCATCATCAAACAAAGCGGTTCCTGTAGGGAATACGACATGGTTAACCACGCCTTTTAATTCCCATTCCTCTGAAGGGGAAAATAAGGGATATGGCAAGCGTCCAATTACTTTTTTAGGATTTTGAATATCCAAAAGGGCGGCGGCGGCGTGATAGGTTTTTCCGATGTTGGTTTCACAAACGCCGTGGTAGATTATTAGCCAACCGTCTTCCGTTTCTATGGGAACGCATCCCGCTCCCAGATAATTCACTTCAAAATTGTAGAGCGGATCCATAAGAATATGATCTGTAAGATTCATTATGTGATCTTCCCAAAATTCTTTGGTAAGGTCTTCCCACTTTTCAAACTTAACGATTTGTATTCCTGGCCATATACGGTGGAGCATTACAAACTTATTGTTTATCTTTTTGGGAAAGAGTACGATATCCTTATCCCGTAACAGCCTGTGTTTTTCATCTACCACTCCTATTTCCGCAAACAGGTTATAATAATGGTAATATTTTGGGTTCAACCTTTCCTGGTTGCAGTATTCAAGATGATATTTATACTCTTTATAGTTAAGGGGCGGAGTGATAATTCCCTTTTTTTCAAAGCATTTCATGTCTTTGGAAGTCGCCAAAGCTCCCATGGCATTTACGCCATCATAGGCTGTATATGTTAAATAAAAGATATCTTCAATTTTAACTATACGTGCATCTTCCACGCCGTGCTTTTCATAGTTAAAATCACGCGTTATCAATGGGCTCGTTTTCCTTTCTATAAGATCTAAATGCTCATTAGTTTTAGCATATCCAATGGTAGAATAGTTACCATTTTCCACTGCACGGTAAAAGATATGCACTTCTTCACCCTCTTTAAAGATTCCAGGGTTTAATACGCCGTTGTTTTCAAATTTCAATCTACTGGGACTAAGTATGATCCCTAGTTTTTCTATGAGTATTTTGGTGGTAATCTGATTTGTATGTTCCATTTTGCTTCATTTATTTTGGTTCCACCTGGTTGTATTTGTTCTTTAGCTTAACAATACCGATCAGAATTGCCAAAGACTATTTCGAAAACTACTTATTTTTCCAGATTTAACAAGGACATAAAATGCAGTGTTCACTTCAGGACTGTCATTTTTAGATGTAAATACGCCTATATTTTTAATTTTCTGATTCATAGTAAATTCTTTCAGTTGTATAGAGAGATTAGGCCACCGTAATGCTCTTTTCCAGATATACTTGTTGCACGTTTTGCAATAACTCAACTCCTTCCCCAAAGGATTTTTGAAACGCCTTTCTTCCCAAAATCAAACCAGAGCCACCAGCTCTTTTATTGATGACGGCTGTTGTCACCGCTTCGGTCATATCTGATTTGCCTTTGGAACCTCCTCCTGAATTAATCAGTCCTATTTTTCCCATATAGCAATTGGCCACTTGTAATCGGCAGAGGTCAATGGGATGATCTGTGGTAAGGGTTTTGTACATAGCATCATCATATTTTCCAAACCCAATTTCTTTAAATCCGAAATTATTGGTCGGTAATTTTTGCTTGATGATATCTGCCTGAATGGTAACGCCCAAATGGTTGGCCTGTCCTTTTATATCGGCAGCCGCGTGATAATCTTCTTTTTCAGTTTTAAAAGCTTCGTTTCGGGTATAGCACCATAAGATGGTCGCCATTCCTAAATTATGTGCTTCTTCGAAGGCTTCGGCTATTTCTTTAAGCTGTCTGTTACTTTCCGCTGAACCAAAATAAATGGTAGCTCCAACTGCAATCGCTCCCATATCCCACGCTGCCTTTACCTTGCCAAATAATGTTTGGTCATATTTATTGGGATAGGTAAGTAGTTCATTATGATTAATCTTGACGATGAAGGGAATTTTATGGGCGTATTTTCGGGCGTTCAATCCCAAAACACCAAATGTGGAAGCCACACCATTGCAACCAGCTTCAATTGCGAGTTTTATAATGTTTTCTGGGTCAAAATAATCGGGATTTTTATAAAATGAAAAGGCTGCGGTATGCTCAATACCTTGGTCAACAGGAAGGATACTTAAATATCCAGTACCTCCCAGATTTCCGTGGTTATATAATTGGGCAAGACTTCGTAGTACCTGCGGATTTCTGTTGCTATTGCTAAATACCTTTTCAAAACTATTCTTACTAGGGGTTTGCAATTCATCCTTCCTTATTTTTTCACAAACGTGATCCAAATAAAAGGATGCTTTTTTCCCTAAAATTGCTACTATATCTTCGTTTGTTTTCATCTTAATTGTGTTTACTTGATTCCTAAACTTTCATTGGTTTTGGAAATGGATTTTACTGCATCTGTTTCAATCCCGGTCAGTGCGCGAATGGCATCGATAGTTTCTGGAATAACAATGGCCTGATTATCGACCACATAGGCATAGAACAGTTCGTCGCCCACTACTTTCAGCATATCTTCCCAAAGAGCGACTTCATACATATCTCCCCAAGGCCTTCCCATATCCAGAAACATTTCCTTAATGGTATTGTTGGAAACCAAACCTTGGTCATATTGAATTAGTTTAATACGGCTGGACGTTTTAAAAGCATTTAGCACTTCTTCCTTCGTGGCATGCTTTTTCAATTTTACATTCCAGTAATGCAGATGGCTTAAGGTTTCTGGAACTTTTACCGCGGCAGTGATGACATCCAAATCAGGATCGACACTTTTCGCATCAGGACCTTGATGGCTCGGAATATCTCTTTCGGGAACTATTGTGTTCATAATGCCCCCTAAATGGCTTTCCCAAGGATCTGTTGCCCTTCTTAACAAAGTACCCCGAGCATAGTCCAATAAATCGGCTTTTTTTAAGGCGGTCAATGTTCTTAAAATTGAGGTGGTATTGCAGGAAACCACCCTTGTGGCATTCAAATTTATAGCGGATTGATAATTGTTTTCGGCACTAAAGGAATGGCCGGTGGTTTCGTGCTTTTCGCCTCCCTGCACAATAAACTTTATTCTTTTTTTTTTATAGCCTTCCACATTATTTGCCGATATTTTTTTAGGGGTGCAATCCACTACAATATCCGCTTTAGCCAATAGATCTTGCACATTTCCCTTTACCGAAATACCCATAGCCTTCATTTCATTTCCGGCCTCGGGTGTGGCTGCATAGATGTTGTACCCTTTTCTTACCGCGTTTTGAATGCGCCAATCACTGACAATATCACAAACCCCCGCAAGGTTCATATCATCTTGTACTTTAACTGCATCGGCCACTCTTTTGCCAATCACTCCGTATCCTATAACTGCTATATTCTTCATATAAATTTCTTTTTTAATTAATTATTTTCATTACTTGTAGTTTCCATTCCCATCGGCATATTACCTTCATCGTCAGTATGCGAAATCATAAATAGGCGTTCCGAAACAATTATTAGAACAATCCCAATTGCCGCCACAATGAGCACCAATGGGTCGTTGAGGTATTTTATATAAAGAAATGCTGAAAGTACCGCTATGTCCAGTACGATGGCTATTAACGGAATGATAGGTTGAAAATTCACTTCTTTTTTAAGGTGACGGAAAAGCCCCCAATGTATTGCGATGTCCATTATAAGATAGAAAATAGTACCGAAGGAAGCGATTCTTGTTAAATCAAACAGCACAGTCAATAAAATAGCGAGCGAGACTGTGAATATGAGCGCAGGATTTTTAAACTTTCCTATTTTTTTTAAGGATGGAACCTGCTTCATATTACTCAACATAGCCAACAAGCGTGAGGCTGAAAACACACTTGCGATAACGCCAGAAAAGGTTGCTACAATAGCTATAGCTATGGTAATCCAAGAACCCCATTCCCCAAAAACAGGTTTAGCTGCCGCTGCTAATGCATAGTCCTTTGCTTCGATTATTTCAGGAATGCTTAAACCTCCTGCAACGGCGAGTGCCAGGGCTACATATATGACAGTGCAGATAAGAATGGAAAAGACAATGGATCGCCCGAGGTTTTTGTGTGGATTTTTGATGTCTCCACCTTGATTTGTAATAGTAGTGAATCCCTGATAGGCAAATATCGCCAACGCCAAGGCAGCAACAAAGCCAATTACCTGTGGCAATGCTTCGGTGTTTTTTGGAATATAATTTCCGGTAATATCTGCAAATCCAGAAACGATTAGACCTGCAATGGCGAGCAATGCGATACCTGCAACTTTAATAATTGCTGTAAATGTAGCTGTTGTACCTATAACTTTATTGCCCGAAATATTTACAATATAAGCTGTAACCAAGAGCAGAATACCAAGAATAGATGCATAACCAGAATAACTTTCAGGAAATAAACGAAGCGTATATGCTCCAAAAGTTCCTGCTACCAAACTTTCTATAACAACCATAGAGACATACATCAATAATGAAAAAACTCCCGTTGTGGTCCCTGGGCCGTAAGATTTATTTAAAAACTTGACGACCCCTCCAGAGGAAGGAAAAGCGTTTGAGAACTTTACATAGGAATAAGAACTGAAACCCACCACAACGGCACCAGCTATAAAAGCAATTGGGAATAAATCGCCCACCAATTCGGCTATTTGCCCCATAAGTACAAATATCCCAGCACCAATCATTACACCAGTGCCAAGAGATATGGAACCTATTAGGGATAGCTTATTATTTTCGCCTTTGCTTTTTTTCATAGTTAAATTATTTCGTCGTGTTCTTAACTGAAGCTTTTGGTTTAAAATTTCTAATAATCACACGGTTGCTCTTTTCATAAGTGAAATAGCTTACCGCCCAATTAAAACCAACCATCATTCTATTTCTAAATCCGCTTATGGACATAAGATGAACGATAGACCATAGCAACCAAGCGAAATAACCAGCAAACTTGAATTTGCCCAAATCAGCTACGGCTTTGCGCTTACCGACTGTGGCCAAGGAACCTTTATCTTTATATTCAAAAGGTTTCACAGCTTTATTTCTTATGATATTGAGGATTGAATTACCCAAATACTTCCCTTGTTGAATAGCGGCTTGTGCTACTTGCGGATGCCCTTTTGGCGTTTGCTCTGTAATTATAGCCGCTATGTCCCCTATGGCAAAAATGTTTTCGTAACCTTCTACTTTTAAATTAGCATCAGTCTTGATGCGGTTACCTCTAACCACGTGTTTTTCATCAATCCCATTAGGGAACAGTCCTTTCACACCGGCTGTCCAGATTAGGTTTTTTGCTAAAATAGTTTTGCCGCTTTTTGTGGTGACATTTGAGCCGTCATAATCGCTTACTGATTCATTGAATAGCACTTTTACATTTAAGTCCTTTAAATACTTTAAGGTTTTAGTAGAAGCTTTATCGGACATTGTGCTCAACAACTCATCAATGGCTTCAATCAAATAAATGTTCATAATGGAAGAAGGGTACTCTGGATAATCCTTTGGTAGAATATATTTACAGAATTCTGCCAAGGCTCCAGCCATTTCTACGCCCGCGGGACCACCACCTACAATAACAAAATTGGTCAGTGCATCCCTTTCTTCTTCATCGCAAGTGATTGCAGCCTCTTCCAGATTTTGCAGCATCATATGGCGGATGTTGAGGGAATCACGAATATCCTTCATCCCAAGACTGTGGGACTCTACGTTATCCATTCCAAAAAAATTGGTGGTTGTTCCCGTTGCCAATATGAGGTAGTCGTAATGAACCTTTCCCTTATTGGTTATAATGGTGTTTGATGAGGATTGAATTTCTTCAACTTCAGCTAAACGAAACAATACATTTTTGTAACCGTTGATTTGTTTTCTGAATGGAAATACAATACTGTCAGGTTGCAAGGCACTTGTAGCCACTTGATAAAATAAAGGCTGAAATTGATGGAAGTTATTTTTATCGAACAAAACCACTTGCAATTCTTTGTTCTTCAGTTTTTCTACCAATGCCAATCCAGCAAATCCTCCACCAATGATAACCACACGCGGCAATTTGGAATCCGGAAGGCAGATTTCATCTGCTACCTTGCATGTAGCAGGATCTCTCTTTAAATGTGTAATGGAACTTTTCATAGTACATTTGATTTTATGAGCTTTCGCCAATACAGATGCTCGTACAATCCAGACCAGTACATCCCAAACGTAAAGGCAAAGAGCAATTCTTCAATAGGGATTCCGAGAACAAGAATACGGGCCAGGTTGTCAAGGTTCCAGTACAGCACCACGTATTGGGGATAAAACGGAAGGATGCTCCCGAAATAAATGAAGTAGAGTACTAAAAACAAGATGGCACCAACCCATATCTTTCCTCTTAAATCGGGGCGACAATAGAGTGTTGCCAATCCACCTACAAACAATGCAATGATGCCACAATAAATGTGATTAAGCGACGTGAACAACGCCAGAATAACAAACACGATTACTGGCACAAAGAGGATATAATTATGCAAATGATGCATTTGATGGCTACGCTCGGTATGGGGTATTTCGGCAAGGCTTCGCTTAAAAATAAGGTTGTAAAGCACTGTGCCAATACCGCCAATGGCAAAGGAAAAGATAAGGCTCTCAATATCAAAGCCTGTTTTTTCTACCAAATTGAACAAGGATGGTGGAGACCAATATTCAGGGACAAACAATGGTTCGGTAAGGCCAAAGAGCATTGTAATAAGGCTCATTTTCAGCATTACCTTTCTGTACCCTTTTTTGGCCAGATAGATTACTGCCCATAAAGCAAAGATGAAAAGTGACCATATGAACCAGACGTATTGCATAGTCTTAGGCTTTTTGGGTTTTTAAATAATCCACGGTTTCCTTTACGGTCAAAGGATAAGTGGCATTGCCCGTGCGTACATAAAAAGTTGTGTTTTCACCATCGTTAACATAAACTGGTTTGTTGGAAGGTTCAATATGTATTACACATACGTCCTTTTCGTCCAAAACATAAAATGATATGTGATTGCTGAAACATGCCTCGTGGCCTAATTGTGTAGAAATAATTCTAAAAATCTCACGCTCGTAGCCATCCCTATTTTTGTGTTTGAGCGTCTTAAAATCCTTTTCAAGGCCCAGGATGTTTCCATCGTCATCAACACCAAGAATCAATTTTCCTCCTTTGACATTCATAAAGCCTACAATGGTTTTGGCAATGACCAACTCCAGTTCACGATTGGTAATCTTGCGGTAATAATCGTAGCGTATGGATGATTTGAATTCCACCCGTTCGTTTTCGCCGTTTTCTATGAGTTGGATAATGTCTTTTTGCAACAAGCGCTGTTGTGTACCTATTAGGGTGTCTTTCCTTTTAAGATGTATCCAGGTCCATCCAGTGACCAGCCCAAGTACACTGCCAAAAATTGTGAGCAGACCGCCCATTCCCCTCATATGAAAACCGAAGGACTCCAAAAACCTATTACTGAAAATTTCGTGAAATTTCAAAAATGAAAAAGACGTACCACTGAATTCAAACCAATAGAGCACCATGGTAAAGGGGTGTACCAGGAAATAAAATACTCCCGCACTCAATAGTAAATGAATGAATATTATTTTAATTTTAGCCATAGTCCTTTTTAACTTTTATTACTTTATATAGTTGCACTCTAAGTTCAACAGTTCTTCACGTTCCTCAAATCGCTTGTTAAATATTTTATCAAAGGAATATATCGAAACGAATTGAATTAGATTTCTTATCCCAGGCGTATGATAAATTATCCTCTTTTAATTTGGGCGTTGTAAAAAGCTGCAATGCAAGCACCAATGAGCCAACCTAAAATAAAGGTTTGAACAATACCAAAAAATGCTTCTAATAAGGGCACGTCTATTCTAATGAGACTGGAAGTGTCCAAGCCGTGCAATAGGCTGTTGAAAAAGATAATTGTTCCTTCCTGTCCTGCTGTTGCCATAACTATCATACAGCCCAAATAAATAATGGCACCTGTAAGTCCGAAGGCAAAACCGAGTTTTTTTATGTTTAATCGATACATAGTTTTATGTTTTTGAGTTAGTTTTCTGATTTTAAAATCTTTTTTGACTCTTCAAATTCTTCCTTGGATATTTTGCCTTGGACAAATCGCTTTTTTAAAATATCCAGTGGGCTTTTCTTCTTTGTTTTTTGATAAGGTATGTCTGTGGGAATGAAAAATATCCAGGCCAAGAAAAAGAACCAGATAATCCACCATATAAAATGCATACCGCCGTAGTGATCCATAATATTATTTTTAAGAATTAATGTTTTTAGTACTGTCTGAAGTCAAAATATTTTTTGACACTTCAAATTCTTCCTTGGATATTTCGCCCTTGGCAAAACGCATTTTCAAAATATCCAGTGGGCTGTCTTTCTTTGATTTTTGATAAGGGATGTCTGCTGGGATAAAGAATATCCAAGCGATTAATATGACCCATATAATCCACCATATTAGGTGCATTCCCCAAAAACTTCCGTCGTAATAGTGCATAATTTTCGTTTTAAATTGTTAAAGATTTATTTCAGTTATTGTATATCCCTCCAATGCATTGAGCTGTTTTTGTAGCTCAGGTACCGAAAGAGCTTTTTTCATTGTGATAAGTGTAGCTCCTTTTGGTGCCAAGAAAATCTCGGCTTTCTCAATGTTGGGGTGTTCTTCTAAAGTCTTTTTGACCACTGCCACACATCCGCTGCAACTGATTCCGTTTATTTGATATTTTTGTTTCATGTGTTTAAATTTATTTGTTTTTTAATGATGATGACCTTTGCGTTCTGGAGCATCCTCTTTTCTTTTTCTGTTCAAGTTTTCATCGGACAGCCCATGGGTATGGCCGCCGTGTTTCATAGGCATCAATAGGTGAAAGGCGAACATTGCTATAAAAAAAGTAAATAGTGCCGTTCCACTGCCAATACCGAGGGATGGCGCAAAAAAAATGAACAACAGAGGCAGTCCGCAACCCAAAACCATCCATAACCAGTGATTTTTCATAATTTTAGTTTTTTAAGTTGTCATAAATTAGTGATGTTCTTTATGGTCTCCTTTAGTCGATATATCCATATTTCCCATCTTATTCATTCCCTTCATGCCTGCCTTGCCGGCAGGCAGGTCCATTCCTTTTTCGCCCATCATCTTTGTGCAGGACTCCATACAATCTTCGCTCATCATTCCTTTTTCGTGCATCATTTTCATCATTGTTCCCATCGTTTTGCCGTCGTTCATCATTCCATTCATCATTGAGTGCATCATTGTACTATCCTTCATCATCATTTGCATTCCTTCTCCTTGCATCATAGAGCCCATCATTTTTTTATTTCCCTGCATCATTTGCATTGCGTGTTGGTTGTTTGGCATCTTGTCCATAAACTCGGTCAAATAATCGTCATTTTGGGTAATGACACTAAAAACCTCTGTGCGGGTTTCAGGATTTTCCATTAATGCTTGAGGGTCTGTTTCTTGTTTGCAACTGTTTAAGCTTAAAAGCCCAATTGCAGATAAAATAATTACTAGTGTTTTCATCATATTTAATTTTAGATTACTATTTATTTAATTTGTTTTGATTCTAGTTTATGATTATAATTTGTTGTTTATCCATTTTTAAAAAGCCTTATAATTTTTCGATTACATTTTCTAGCATTGAAGTTATTTCATTGGCAACATCGTTCAATTTTTCATTTTCTACAGCCTGCATTGATGCCATTGGGTTTATGGCGGCTACCTCAATAACTCCTTCTTCAATTTCCTGTACTATGACATTGCAGGGCAACATCGTTCCTATTTTATCTTCTGCTAGTAAAGCTTTATGTGCATAGGGCGGGTTACACGCTCCAAGGATCCTATACTTTTTAAAGTCCACATCCAGTTTTTTCTTTAAGGTTGCTGTCACATCAATTTCTGTGAGTATACCAAAACCTTCTTCTTTTAATCCTTGAGTAACTTTATCAATTACCTCTTCAAAAGTTCCTTTTACAGTTTTATTAAAATAATAGTTCATAATTTTTAATTTTTAGTGTTCAACGTTCGTTTTTGTTCTTCATAATCTTCTTTGGTAATTTCGCCCTTGGCGAATCGGTTGTCCAGAATATCCATAGGATTTTCTCTTTTCCCTGTATTTTGTCTATTTCTTCCATTGTACAGAAATACGACCAATACAAGCACAACTGGTATCAGTATCCACGACCACATCATCATAATTCTATTGTTTTAATTGTTAACTAATTATTTTCATTTGTAATCTGCCCAAATCTTTAGGGCAGGAGTTGAGTTTATTATTCTTTATTTTTCATTTTCCCTTTCATCTTCTTCATCATTTCAGGATTTTTTTTTATCATCGTTTGCATCATTTCTTCCATCATTTCAGGATTTTCATTCATCATTTGCATCATCTTTGCTTTCATTTCCTTTTTCATCATTTCGTTGTTTTGGATATCATCCATCAGCATTTTACGGCTCTCTTCATTCCCCATCATTTTAACGAGCATTTTGGATTGCATCTTTTGCATCATTTCCGGATTTTTTTCCATCATCATCTGCATATGAGATTGCACTTTCTCCATCATTTCAGGGTTTTTCTCCATCATTATTTTCATATTTCCGGATTCCATCATTTGCATATTGTTCTGCATCATTATCTTTCTTGCCCCTTCATCTTGTTGTGCCTGGCCGATAAATTCACTGAATTGGCTTGGGTTCGAAATTATTTCCTGGTACACCGCATTTCGATTGGTTTGAGTTTCCATTGTTTCAGTGGCATTAAATGTTGATTTACAGCTGATCATTGTTCCCACTAATCCAATTGCCATTAAAATTTTTACTGTTGTTTTCATGTTTTTCATTTTTAGATTATTAAATATTCGTTTAAACTGATTTTTTCATTTTTTGGAATCGATTGATTTATTCGATTTTAAAATTCCTCATCATCCCCATATCCTCGTATTCCAGATTATGGCAGTGGTAGAGGAACAATCCTTTGAAATTCTCAAAAGCGCATTACTAGGTCCATGTACATTCCCGGTAACAAGTACACGTTATCCTGCCATCCTTCATTTATAAATCCATCTTTAACGGCGTTCCATAGGTTCTGGCCAACATTGTCACTATTTCTGTTTCCGATATTGAACTGCAATTGATGAATGTGTTCAGGGTGCGGCGTTTGCATCATATTTCACATACCGCTATCATTGCCCATCATTCCACCATTCCCGTGCATCATTATTTCAAATTTTGTCGATTAAGCTTCAGTATTGTTATATAGTAGCTCACCTTTTAATTTTATTCATTCCATTCATGCCTGCCTTGCCGGCAGGCAGGTCCATTCCCTTATCGCTCATCATCTTCATCCCGGATTGCATACAATCTTCACTTATCATCCCTTCATTATGCATCATCTGCATCATATTGCCCATCATCTTTCCGTCTTTCATCATGGAATGCATCATATTCATTGACATTGTGCTGTCTTTCATCATCTGCATATTTTCGCCATCCATCATCATACTCATCATGTGTTTATTTCCCTTCATCATCTGCATTGCTTGGTTATTGCCTTGCATGTTCTCCATAAATTCGGTCATATAATTTTGATTATTGGCCATTGTTTGCATAATCTCGTTTCTTGTTTCTGTATTTTCAAGCATTGCTTGTACGTCCGGTTCTTGCTTACAACTATTAAATGTCATTAAGCCTAGTACTGATAAAATAATTACTAATGTTCTCATAATGTTTAATTTTTAGATTACTATTTATTTATTCTGATTTAATTGAATCGATTATGTTTATTGTTGAAGTTTTGATTTTTCTTCTACCTTATCCGAAACTGTGTTTGCATTTTGGAATACGTTGGTGGCTTTTTTTATAGAAATAGTATATTTTTCCGGCAAGACTTTTTTTAGGGTTTCTGTAGCAACGTGGCTGCTCATTGTAATTTCGGCTTCTGCTTTTTCAACATTTGCAACCACCTTGGTAACATTTTCCACCTGTCCTAAATACTTTTCCACAGATGCTTTACAGCCTCCGCAGCTCATTCCTTTTACATTATAGGTGTGTGTCATTATTTCTTTTTTTTAAATGATTATTACACAAAGTTAGTTTTCCCAACCCAGTTTTTTTTGTATAACCTTGGATAATCCTTACACAATTCGGTCTATGAATTTTCTGTCCCATTTTTGCAGATTTTTAAATTCTGTCATAGACATTCCCGTTACGTTTTTGAACTGTCTTGCCAAATGGCCACTACTATTGTAATCTAAACTGTATGCTATTTCTGAAAAATTCAACTGTCCCAACTGTATCAGTTCTTTTACCTTCTCAATCTTTAGGTTGATTTCATATTTTTCAATGGTTATACCTTCAGTTTTGCTGAATAGCTTGCTTAATGCCGAATAGGATTTGTTGAAGGTTTTCGCCAGAAAAGAAGAGATATTTGCATTGTCTTGATTTTCAATTTTTTTGATAAGTGCAATCTTTATTTCTTCAATCAATACTTCCGTTTCCTCTTTTATGATTTCAAAGCCGTGTGTTTTAAGGATTTCTTCCAGTTTAGAATTCTCTATGGGCATACTTTCATTTAGAACCACTTTACCTAATTCGAGTGAATCTATATTGTAACCTAAGGCATTTAGTTCTCTTGCTACCGTTGACTTGCATCGGTTGCAGACCATATTTTTTATGTATAAGGTTGTTTTCATTAGTTTCAGTTCACGAAAAATTTAACTATCAATCCGCCCGCAACCCAGAAGTAACAAATTAATGCGGCGTATTTGAGAATGTTTTCCAACAGTTGGCTTTTGGGTGCCATTTTTAGATATTAGATATTAGACTTAAGACGTTAGATTTTGAAGTTGGAAGCCGGAAGTTAGAAATCATCCAACTTCAAACATCTAGCTTCTAGCTTCCAATCTCCAGCATCTATTTTAAACCATCCTTTATTTGCTGCATATAACTTATAACCAATACTTTTTCAGATTTTGACAACACAGCATCTCTATGTATCAGAGTGTAAGAGAACATTGGCATTTCATCATCTTTAATTTGATTTATAATTGACTTTAACTTGCTGTTTTTCCTTCGGTTCGATAATGAGTCCCATTCACTAAAGTTCAATTCTTCTTTTCCTTCTTTAATATGGTCTTCCAAAAACCAAGCGGCAGGTTGTATCTTATTATACCAAGGATATTCCGTGTTGTTGCTGTGGCAATCATAACAGGAAACCTGCAGCTTGTCCTTTATGCCTTTAGGCACATCGTTAACCAACATAAAATCGGTTTTTGGGACGGTATCGCTTTGGTTGCGTTCTGTGGGCACAAACTGTATGGCCACAAAGGCTACCAGTAGGACCAATAATGTAATTTTTAGAATTCTTTTCATTTTCCATGAATTAATTTCAATGAAACCTACAAGGAACCCACCGCTTGCTTCGTTCCTCGCAATCGGTGGGAATACCTTGCAGGATATTTATTCCTGCCTCTCGTTCCCCGCAATCGGTGGGAATACCTTGCAGGATATTTATTCCTGCCTCTCGTTCCCCGCAAATCGGTGGGAATACCTTGCAGGATATTTCACACATCCAACTTCCAGCCTCAAGCCTCAAGCCTCAAGCCTCTACTCAATTTCCTTTTCCAGCTCTCCACATTTCACCATTTTACTGCCGAAATAGGGATTTTTTACCTCTTTGTTCTCACTGAGCCAGCGAGCTCCTTTTTTGTCATTGTACATCGGGCAAAAATACTGGTACAGTTTTTCTCCCGGGCCCGTAATGGCGACCATATCTATAACATCCTTGCTCAGCACGTCAAAATGTTCCCGTTGGTGGTCCAACTCGCTTTTGCCGATGTGCTCGGCGTGTTCCTTGGCATCGTCGATGATGTCCTTCAATTCTTTTTGTTGTTCCGCCGTGTAGCTATCCATGTTAAAACCCTCAAAAGTGCTTTCCAGTTTTTTTCCGGCATTTGCGGCCGCCTCTTGACTGTCGGCCACCAAGGCATCTTTTACTGTCATATAGTCTGCCACTATTTGCTTGGCATCGGAACTCTGCGTATTGGAATCCATCCTGTCATTGGAGGTGCCCATATTATCGCCGTCCATGTTATCATCGTGGTTCATTCCATCGTGATTCATTTCAGTATCCATTGCATCGTCTGAATCTTCCTTTTTACTGTCTTTACAAGACATTGCTGTTAGGCTTATAAAAGCCATTGCCATAATTGCTGTTGTTACTCTTACTCTCTTCATGTTGATTTAAATTTAAATTAATACTCGTTTATATAAAATTGTTGTTTATTCATTTTTTTTGAATTAATGTCCCTTTTTATTTCTTGGTATTCTTCTTTGGATATTTCACCTTGGCGAACCGGTTGTTTAGAATATCCATGGAATGGTGCCTATTATGAACATTTACTTTAAGGCATTTTCATCTGGCCTGTAGCGATCATCCAATGATGACGCTGGTGATGAGCACCTTCTGCTAATAAACCTATATATCCTAATGCCCTTATTTCTTCAACCTCAGCTTTATCTTGTGTCGTAACTGTTATTGTCCACTGATCGTTGTCTTGTTTGGCGTCCATATCCCAGCCTTTTTCCATTTTTAACATGGCAGGATGCATTTTAAATAATCTTTTCAGCGCGCCAATCGCTCTTTCATTTTCGGGTTTTACTTGTATCACAATTCCATTTTCAATCGGTTTTTGAGAAATAACAGATACGTTTTCAGTAAAAGCTTTCATGTCCAGCAAATGTTGACGTAATACCTCCAGATCAACTTTTGACCAATCTGTATTGGGATCAGCTTTAAGTTTCTGAACTACTTCCTGAATTGTGCCGAAAATTTCATTACCCGGCATCGTGAGCGGACTTTGTTTGTCAATTTGATGATCATGGGTCATAGTTGTTTTTATTGAATCGTGCATCGTATTATCTTTATGCACGTTTTCTTCAGAAGTCATTTCTGTATGATGCCCACCTGGACCATCATGTTCTTTTTTACTGTCTTTACAAGACATTGCTGTTAGGCTTACGAAAGCCATTGCCATAATTGTCGTTGTTCTCACGTTTTTCATTTTCATTAATTTTAAATTATTTATTCTGAATTTTGATTGTGTTTATCGGTTGCTAAAAACCATCTTTCCCCTAAGAAGATAAGAATCATAGCCACTAATGCAACAATGATGACTGTTATATCAGACTTTGCCTTAATCCATAGAAAGGAACTTAATACTATGACATCTAAAAGTATTGCAACTATAATTATAGCCGAATTAGCCTTAACTTCTTTTCTTAAGTTTCGCAGTAAACCCCATTGGAAGAGGATGTCCATTACTAAATAAAATATGGCGCCCAAAGATGCTATACTACTTAAATCGAAAAATATAGTTAGTACAATTGCAATAACAGCAACGTAAACCAACATATGGTTTTGAACAGTTCCGGGCATTCCAAAGTGTTTATGCGGAATGAGCTTCATATCAGTTAACATTGCTGTCATTCTGGAAACCGCAAAGATGCTGGCGATGATTCCAGATATGGTGGCTACTATTGCTATACCAACGGTGAACCATAATCCGTATTTACCAAAAGCTAGCTTGGAAGCTTCTGCCAATGAATAATCTTTGGCTGCTACAATTTCTGAAATAGTTAAATTAGAGGAAACTGCAAATGCCACTAATAGGTATATTACTGTACATATTGAAAGAGAAATTATAATTGCGCGTCCCACATTCTTATTTGGGTTTACAATTTCCCCACCGCTGTTTGTGATTGTAGTGAATCCTTTATACGCCACAATAGCCAAAGCCAGTGCGCCTAAATAATCTGTTGCCGCATAATTTGTTGACTTACTTAATGAAATAGTATCTTGGAAAGAAAATCCAGCAAACCAAAGTGCTCCTATAGCAAAAACAGCGAGACCTCCAACCTTCAAGATTGCCATAACCAATGACGACTTTCCAATAAAGTTATTGCCGGAAATATTAATTAGAAAGGCGCCGACAATAAGGATAACTCCCAATATTGGCACCCAAACATTGAAGTTTTCCACACTAAAGAGCTGTAACGTATAAGAACCAAAAGTACGGGCCACCAGACTCTCATTGATAACCATTGAGAATGCCATTAAAAGTGAACCCGATGCCGCAACGGTTCGTTTGCCATAGGCTTTCACCAAATACATAGCGATACCACCGGAGGACGGAAATGCATTTGACAATTTGATATAGCCATAAGCACTAAATCCTGAAATTATCGCTCCCACAACAAATGCAAATGGAAATAAATTGCCCGATAGCTCAGCGACCTGACCCAATAAGGCAAATATTCCCGCACCGATCATTACACCGGTACCTAATGCTACAGCGCCTTTTAGTGATAGACTGTTTTTTTTATAATTATTATTCATATTTAAAATCTAACTGATAGTCCACCACCTGCACCATAACGATTATCGTAGCTTGCCATCAATGAAAAGTTCTTTGAGAGGAAATATTCTACTCCTGCATTCCAAGTAACTTCGTTTGCGAAATTATCTCCCACTGGAAGGTCATCCACCCAACCAAAATTGGCTTGATATTCGTACATTCCGAAAATGGCTGTTCTTGGGAAGATTAGTACTTCACGGCTTAAGCTGATTTGGGGTCGCAATTTGCTATCTATGCGTACATCGAGATTAAAGAGATATGGTGTTAAATAACGAACTCCAGCAATTGCTGTGGTTGTAATTTCGTTCAAACTGTCATCCATTTCGTTTTCAATGTTCACACCACCAAAAACCCTTAAATAATCGTGCAGATAACGTTCGTAGGTTACTTCGGTTTCAAGATTTTTGTTCCAGCCATATTCTGCGGAAACATTGAACTGGTTTCGAATATTTGAAGCCACAAAATTAAAAGTCGTCATATGTGAAGCCGCATCTACCATTGACCAGGAATAATATTGGTCTGCTTCCTTAAGCAAGTTTTTAACTGGATATTTTTCCATTCGAGGGTCACGAGGGGTTTCATAGCTTACAATTCTCGCCATACCGCTCATCAAATGATAGAGAATGTGGCAATGAAAGAACCAATCGCCATACTCGTTGCCATAAAATTCAATGGTAACTTCCTGCATCGGTGGCACATTAACGGTATGTTTCAAGGGCGAATATTCGCCGTTCTTGTTAATAACCCTAAAAAAGTGACCGTGCAAATGCATTGGGTGGTGCATCATCGTAAGGTTGTTCAATGTTATTCGCGTGACCTCCTTATGGTTGATTTTTATTTTATCGGTTTCTGAAAGTGGAACCCCATTCATACTCCAGATATAGCGTTGCATATTTCCTGTAAGGTTTAATAATATCTCCTTAACTGGAAGGCTTTTATCGTAGGAAGTTTTTTCAGGCGATTTTAGATAATCGTAATTGTATTCGGAAAACATATCCATTCCATCCATATCCATTTTTGAATTATCCTCCTTATTAATCATCATAGAATCTTTGGACATTTTCATTTTTGAATGGTCCATTTTCATCCCCTTCATTTTTGAAGTTGAATCACTTTTTATATTCATATCGGAAGGGTTCATCTTTGTTTGCTCCATTTTTTTGTTCATCGTAGAATCTTTTGGCATTTTCATATTCATTTTTTCATCATCCATATTCATCCCTTTCATATCTCCCATTTTCATTCCGTCCATTCCTGCCCGTCCGGCAGGCGGGTGCATCCCGTATTCTTCCTTCATTTCAAAACGCTCATCTTTTTTGGGTTGGAATTTTAAAGCGTGGGCGCCCATTTTCATACCTGCCTGTCCGGCAGGCAGGTCCATTTTTGCCATTTGCTGCATCATCTTGATTTTATCGGGTTTAGCCACAACTTCCGCAGGAAGTATTTCGCCTTTTCCAATATACGCTGTGGTAGTTCCCGAACCGTCCTGTGCCATTGCCCTGAACTCAATCTTGCCATTTTGCGGTACAGTAACAATAAAATCGTAGGTTTCGGCAACGCCAATAAATGTTTTATTATGTAAAACTGGAACTACATCGTTTCCATCGGCAGAAACCAAGATTGGAGTTTTGCCACCGAATGTCATCCAAAATTGTGTAGATGCAGAACCATTGATGATTCGCAAACGCAACTTTTCGCCTGCTTTATATTCTGGATATTCCACAGATTCTTCACCGTTTATTAAAAATGCGGGATAATACACATCGGCTATATCTGCTCCTCCCATACGTTGCTTCCAAAAATTGAGCTGTGCGCCAAATGCACCACGCGCAATTACTTTATTTAAGGGCGTTGATGTGCCTTTTTTCATTTGGTACCATTCGTTTTTGCGCTTTAGGTTGCGCATTACGTTATGTGGTTTTTCATTGGTCCAATCGGAAAGCATCAACACCAAATCTTGATCATAATCTAAAGTTTTCTCTTTTGGGTTTATCAACAATGACCCGAAAACACCACTTTGCTCTTGCAGCATTGTATGTGAATGATACCAATAAGTACCAGATTGTTTTATGGGGAATTCATACTTGAAAGTTGTTCCGGGCTTTATAGGCGGTGTGGACAAATAGGGCACACCATCGTAAAAATTGGGCAATAAAATACCGTGCCAATGGACAGATGTTTCTACGCTCATTTCATTTTTTACATAAATAATCGCATATTCGCCTTCGGTAAATTCCAGGGTTGGACCTGGGATTGGACCGTTTACAGTCATTCCTTTTACTTCCTTTCCTGCTTTGTTGACCATTTCTTCCTTGATGGTTAAGGTGTATTCGTGAACAGGCAGATTTTCATTATTTCCTTCTTTGGACTGCTCATAAATATTTTGACCAACAACGGTTTGGCAACACAATAAAATAAGAAGTGATATATATTTTAAATTTTTCATTTTTTCATTAAAGCTATAATAAAAAATTGAGCATCATTGATAAATCGTTTAACTTAATAAATTTTATTTTTAACCGCTTATCAATGTACTTATAATAATGAACACGTTTAAACTTTTTCTATTTTACTTTCATTTTATTCTATTATTTTTTCTTTGATTTTAAACATTTTAAACAGGTTTTAAGGTTTTTACTTTTACGGCAATTGAAACTTCCGAAGTGTATATAATTCCGTCCCCTGGATAACCTGTTTTACCGTTTTCATGAATGATTTGGATCGCTTTATTCACCTCCTCATCAGGAATAACCATTTCTATCTTGGCTATTTTAGAATGTGAAAAAGGGTGTGAAAGTGTTGACCATTCTTTCCTGTTGTCTGAATAATGCCCCATTCCTTCCCCTTCAAAAACCGTCAGACAGCAAAAGCCTCCCTGCCTAAGTTTGTTAACTATGTCCGTGAGTCTTGATAGCCGTACAAATGCTTTTATTTCTTTCATAATTTTAGTGGTTTTAAAGGGTCTTAATTATTAATTTTAAGGGTTAAAGAATTGATTAAGAACCGCTCCAACAACTATTAGCGCAACAATTCCCAAAAGCATTCTTTTTCCCCATATTTAAATTTTTGATCGGATTCAGATCCTGTTTCGCAACAATCCTTCATTTTATGATAGATTTAATTTCCCCGCAATCGATCATGGCTTTACCGAGATAAGGGTTTTTAATTTCTTTTGAAAGGCTCAACCAAACTGCTCCTTTATTACCATCTGCCATTGGGCAAAAATCTTCATATACTTTTTGGTCAACTCCGAATAATTTTACCCCTTTTATTAAATGAGCCGATAAATGTTTGAAATGATTTCTTTGAACCGCGATATCTGAAGTTTTAGAAATGGAAGTTGCCGAGGTGTAAATCTCTTTGCTAATTAACATCCAGTGATTATGGACATCATTATCCTTCAACAGTTTCATATCCATCTTTGCCATTGCATTCACCAGTTCTTTAGCTGTTTTTTGAGCCACCTTGTGATCATCGTCAGCTAATGCATCTTTTAAAAGTATGTATTGCTCAAACACCTTTTTGAATTGATTTTTAAAGGCTGTTGGAACATTAATTCTTTTCTGCATTTTGGTATGATCTGTGTCCTTTTTAATTTTAGAATTGTCCATATTTTTCATTTCCTCAGCGCTCATTTCCGTCTTAGAACCTTTTTCGTTTTTATCGCCACCCATATCCATTCCTGCATGGCCTGTAACTACAGCTCCACCCTCAGGACTCATCATACTGGGTTTTCCCGCCAATTGCACCGCCGCATCAATTGTAAAGGTTCCATTGGAAACAATTTCTTCCCCAATCTCCAATCCTTCTACTACGATATACGCATCCCCAAGGGCCGGTCCCAAAGTAATCTGGCGCATTTTGAAACCTGAGTCTTCCTTCATATAAACCACCGATCGTTTCCCGGTCCACAATACCGCCGATTTTGGAATAACGATTTCCTTGGAATCTACTTTTCCGATTTTATTTTTTACGATCCCAGAAACAAACATTTCGGGTTTTAACCGCCCGTCTTTATTACTTACCTCAACGCGAGCAGAAGCTACCCGGGTTTGGGAATTAATCAGCGGATCTATAAAACTTATTTTTCCTGTGAAGGTTTCTCCCGGCAACGAATTGACGGTATATTCAATTTCATTGCCTTCTTTGACCCAGGCGAGTTCACTTTCATATAAATCGAATAGTACCCAAACTTTAGAAAGATCTGAAATCTCATAAATGGGCATCCCGCGTTCAACATAATCCCCAAGGTCCACCATTTTTTTTGTTACCACTCCATTTACATCGGCACGTATGGAAAATCGTTGAATGGGCTTTTTATTGGCGATTATTTGATCAATTTGCGACTGGCCGATTTTCCAGTTGCGCAACTTTTCCTGGGCAGCTTCAAACAATTCGGGCTGACTTTCTTTGATGCTCGCCGCTTGAAGCAATTCTTCTTGTGCAGTGACCAATTCCGGAGAATAAACAGTTGCAAGGGTTTGTCCCCGTCCTACTTTTTCTCCTGTAAAATTGACAGTTATTTGCTCAATCCTTCCCGGAATGTGGGTAGATTGCGAATACGCGTGGCGTTCATCTACCTGCACCTTCCCATTCAACCGTATTTCTTTGGAAGCATCTCCTTTTCCAACTATTATAGTTTGAATATTGGCCAATTTTATAGCGTTTTCACTCATTTGATAAGCGTTAGGGTCATCAGTAACTTCTTCTGTATCTAGTGGAATTAAAGTCATGCCACATATAGGACAACTACCCGGTTCATTCATCCTAATTTGCGGGTGCATCGAACATGTCCATATTTCCTCAATGGTAGCATCCGTATGATCGTGATTTTCTTCAAGGGTATCCTCTTGCTTTTCACCGCCTCCAAAGAGCAACCATCCCAATAAGATTCCAACTACCAGGATTCCTGCTGTTTTAAGTAATTTTTTATTTTTTGCTTTCATTATTTCTCTTATTTAGAAATTAAATAATCCAATTTTGCATCAGCAGTAAAACCGTTTTTTATAGCTTCTACTTTTTGCGTTTGCAGCATTAATATATCTTGGTTCATCTGTAAAACCTCCTCAAAATCTATGATGGAATTACTGAATCCGGAAATAAGCAATTTGTTTGCCTGTCCAGAACTAACCAGTTGTTTTTCATATAAAGCGATTAGCTGCTCTGCTTTTTTAAGGTCGTAAAGCGTCATTTCATAAGCGCTTTGTAATTCGTTTTTTTGGGCTTCCTGTTGCTGTTCCATGCTGCTTGCCATAAACTCTGCTTCCTTTTTTGCAGCTCTGTATTTTTTTCTGAAAATCGGTAGGGTCACCGTGAGCATCGGCATAATTGCATCTTGTCCGTTCATTTCCGGATTGGCATCGGTGCGTTTTGAAATGATGGAATAATTTATTCCCAAACCAACCATCGGTAAACCCTCTTTTTGAGCCACAATTTGCTGCATTTCATAAGATTCTTTTTGCTTTTCCAAACCTGTAACACTAGGATGGTTTTCAAATAGATTTTTAGAATTCACTAAAATTTGATCATTCTTAAATATTAATGTATCCTGAATCTGAATGGCTATTTCCGGCTCCCGGTTCAGTATTAAATTAAACCTGGTTTCCAGAGGTTTTCTAATATCCTCAAGCAATTCAATTTCCGTAACTGCCGCTTCCCGCTGAATATCAACCTTGATAACATTTACCATTGGCGCATTTCCGCTTTTGAATCTGCTCAGGGACAATTCATGGTAGGAATCAAGAATTGTCAGGTTTTCGTCTTTAAGATGAATTGTTTCTTCAATCGCATACAATTCGGCATAAACCGATTTTATTTCGAAGAATAATTGGTTTCGAATATCCAGATAATTCTGAAATTTAGCTTCCGCCATTAAAATCGAAGCATTTTCCTTTGCCTGAAGGGTTCCAAACCAGGGAAACATTTGCGTGAGCGAAAACCTGGCTTCCTGGGCTCCCACACGTGTTTCTATCATCTGTCCAAATGCACTCATAGTTAAAGTGGGATCCGGCAAACTGGATACCTGAGGCGCCCTTTGCATTGCTGCTTCAAACTGAGCATAGGACGATTTCAATTTCGGATTGTTTTCTGCCGCCGTTTTCAAATAGGCATCTAACGTTTGTGCAGAAACTTGATAATTACTTGTTCCGATGAAGAAAAGCGCCAAGAAAAAGCCTCCAAACCCCCGAAGCGGGAATTTGAGCAGACTTTTAAATAATTTTATAGCTTTATACATATACTTTTAATTTTTAGATAATACCTTTTTATTGAACCTCATTGGGTTCTTCTCCTTCTGGGGGGAGGATTGGTTTCGAGGTTTTCTTCACTTCAGATTCCCTCCAAACGGCTTGCAACACCGGAACCACAAAAATGGTCATGATCTGAATGACCATTCCCCCAAAAATAGGGATTGCCATGGGTACCATAATATCGGATCCTTTTCCAGTTGAAGACAATACCGGCAGAAGTGCTATAATAGCCACCGCGGCAGTCATCATAGCCGGCCGCACTCTTTTTGATCCGGCTTCCATCACGGCATCCCGCACTGCTGGAACTGTTTTTGGGTTTCTTCTTTCAAAAACCTGGTGAATGTAAGTTCCCATCAAAACGCCGTCGTCTGTCGCAATTCCAAAAAGGGCAATAAAACCGACCCAAACCGCCACACTCAAATTAATGGTATGTATTTGAAACAGATCCCGCATATTCTCTCCGGAAATTGTGAAATCCATAAACCAGGGCTGCCCGTATAACCAAATCATAATAAATCCGCCGGCAAAGGCTACAAATACACCGGAAAAGTGGATGGTGGAAGCGATGATGGTTTTAAACTGGAAGTACAACAACAGGAATATTAAAACCAAACTGATTGGGATCACAATAGCCAATCTTTTTACCGCCCGCACCTGATTTTCATAATTTCCTGAAAATTTATAACTCACTCCGGCCGGGACTATTAATGCTCCGGAATCAATTTTATCTTGAATGTGTTTTTGTGCATCGTTTACTACATTCACTTCTGCATTACCATCTCGTTTGTCAAACAGAACATAGCCCACTAAAAAAGTTTCTTCACTTTTTATCATTTGAGGTCCACGTACGTAATTTAATGCCGCCAATTCTCCTAAGGGAATTTGAGCCCCACTTTTGGTAGGTACGAGTATTTTTTTAATGCTTTCCGGATCATCGCGCAACTCCTGGGGATAACGCACCCTAACAGGAAAACGCTCCCTGCCTTCAACAGTATTGGTTATTTCCATTCCGCCAATGGCCGTTTCCATGGTTTTTTGTACATCTTCAATGCTTAGACCATATCGCGCAATGGCATTTCTGTCAATATCTATTTCCAAGTAAGGTTTTCCCACGGTACGATCGGCAAAAACAGCTTCCGCTTTCACAGAGGGCACTTCTTTTAAAAGTCCTTCCAACTGCAATCCGAATTCCTGAATGGTTAATAGGTCAGGGCCAAAGACTTTTATACCCATTGGTGCCCGCATCCCTGTTTGCAACATCACCAAACGGGTTTCAATCGGTTGCAGTTTAGGGGCAGAGGTAACTCCGGGAATATGGGTGGCTTTTACAATTTCATCCCAAATATCATCCGGGTTTTTTATATGTTCCCGCCAGTTTCGGTAATAGTTTCCATCCTCATCTTCAATGAGGTTTTCTTTTGAAACTTTTTGATTTATAGTTTCCTCATTGTTTAAAGTATCACCTGATTTTAAGATAAAACGTTCTTCATCATCTACTTTAAATGCCAGTGGTTCTCCATCATGTGAAAGGATGTATTGGGGTTTGAAATTAATGATAGTTTCATACATAGAAATAGGAGCGGGATCCAGGGCACTTTCAATTCTGCCCAATTTTCCAACGGCCATGTCTATTTCCGGAATATTTGTAATTGCAATATCCAGCTTTTGCAAAGTTTCTTTGGTTGCTTCAATTCCCGCATGGGGCATAGAAGTTGGCATCAGCAAAAAGCTCCCTTCATTTAAAGCGGGCATAAATTCTTTCCCAACTCCGGGAAAAGTATCTGATATTCCTGTCCAAACCGAAGTAGTTCTAATATCCCAGCCAACTTTGTCAAATCCATTGGCCGCAAAACCAAAGATTGTTGGGAAACCCAGCCAAACCATCATTCCGAATAAAATGGTTGTTAACGGCAGCAATAAGAATTTCCCTTTATTCACCAGGCACCAACTTAAAATAGGCTGGTAGAATTTGACCATACTCATTAAAATTAACAAAATACCACCCAATAATACGATTACGAAAATATAGTTTGAAAACACTGAATTTTGATGTCCAAGGGGCAACCATTCCTCTGTAAGGAAAAACAAGGTTACCGAGACAATAATAAACAAGGTAATTTGCGTGGAATACTTTCCTAAAAACTTTGGATTCCTGTCTTCTACCAATCTTAATATCCCAATAATCACCAATGCCAGAGGCAGCCAAAAGCTAAAGTAAATCGCTAAAAATAATCCCGCAACAATCAGAATGATATTCCATATTCGGACCATTTTTGCCTTTTGAATTCTGATATTAAATGCAAAGTAAGAAAGCATTGGCAGGATTAGAATTCCAATTAAGAACGAAGCTACAAGCGCGAAGGTTTTTGTAAAAGCCAATGGCCTGAATAATTTTCCTTCGGCATTTTCCATAAAAAATACAGGTAGGAAACTCACAATCGTGGTTAATAGTGCAGTGGTTACTGCAGGGAAAACTTCCATGGTGGCCTGATGAATTATCGCCAAAAGTCTGGCTCCTTTTGAATCCTTGTTTTCAGGCATTTCAAGATGCCTTATGGTGTTTTCAACAAAAATAATCCCCACATCAACCATCACTCCAATAGCAATTGCAATTCCCGAAAGTGCCACCACGTTGGCATCTACCCCAAAATACCGCATAGCGATAAAGGTCATAAGTACACCTACCGGCAACAAACTTGATATTAAAAGAGAAGCCCTTAAGTTAAGTACCAACACTAGAATTACGATAATACTTATGAGGATTTCATGGGAAAGCGCATTTTCCAGCGTTCCAATAGTTTCGTGAATGAGTTCTGTCCTGTCGTAAAACGGAACGATGGTAACTTTGCTTACTGTACCATCGGCTAAAGTTTTTTGAGGCAGTCCAACAGAGATTTCTTTAATTCTTTCTTTGGTATTTTCAATGGCTTTCAACGGATTTGACCCGTAACGGGCCACGACCACGCCACCAACAACATCGGCACCTCCTTTGTCTAAAATTCCACGCCTTTCAGCAGGGCCTAGATGCACCACAGCCAAATCCTTGATCAGGATTGGTTTGTTGTTAATTTCAGTAACCACGGTACTTTCAATATCCTCGACAGATTCTATATAGCCCAGTCCGCGAACCAAATATTCCACTTTATTAATTTCCAGGGTTTTTGCGCCAATATCGCGGTTGGAATTTTTCACCGCCATCATCACCTGATCAATCCCAACATTAAAGGCTTTCAGCGCATCGGGGTCTACATCTATCTGGTATTCCTGAATAAATCCACCTACAGAGGCAACTTCCGAAACGCCGGTAGTACCGCTCAAACCGAGTTTTACATAAAAATCCTGTATGGTACGTAATTCATGCAAATCCCATCCGCCGGTAACATTTCCTTGTGGATCGTGTCCTTCCAGCGTGTACCAAAATACCTGTCCCAGACCCGTTGCATCCGGACCCATGGTAGGAGATACTCCTTGTGGTAAAATATTAGAAGGAAGCGAATTCAATTTTTCCAAAACCCGGGTTCGCGACCAATAAAATTCTACATCCTCTTCAAAAATGATGTAAATAATGGAAAACCCGAACATGGAGGTACTTCTAATGGATTTTACTCCCGGAATCCCCAATAAGGAAGTGGTTAAGGGATAGGTGATCTGGTCTTCAATATCCTGAGGAGACCGGCCGGACCAATCGGTAAATACAATTTGTTGGTTTTCACCTATATCCGGAATGGCATCTACGGGAACAGGATCTTTAGGAAGAAAGCCGGTATCCCAGCCAAAAGGCGACGTAACCAACCCCCAACCGATGAAAGATGCAAGCAGAAGTACGGTAACCAAACGGTTGTACAGAAAATATTTTATGAGTTTATCAAACATTCATTTTATAATTAAACAATTAAACATTGGTATTAAGAAAATACCGAATATAAAAATCTATCCTAATGGAAAACACCCACAGGATAATAACGTCTAATGTTTAAAAATCAAATTAAATAGGTCTCGTCAAGTTTGTAGAGATGCCTGACGATAAGTGGCGGGGGGTATTGTGTATATGAAGATACTTTGTTTTCAAAACCTTCAAAAAGGGTAGTATAAGAATATACAAATGAAGCTACAAATATTTGTTGATCAAAGGAAATTTTCTCAAAACTTAATTGAAGCTCGTCTTGTCCTTTAATTATTTGGTTTTCTTCACTGCAACAATTCTTTTTAATAATTGAACAATCAGAACTTTTAAGGGAGCGGATAGCTTGGGTTTCAGATTCCATTCCACAAGATTTTACCTTGTGAAAGATTGATGTATCAACCAAAAAGATTGATGTATCAACCAAGCTGTCCCCACAATAATGCGAACTTATAGTGAATGACATCGTAGAAAATAAGACTACAAGTGCCATTGTAAAAGAAAGTGCTTTGTGGAATGCTTTTTTCATTGTTCACAAATCTACAATTTTTTTGTCATATAAAATTAATTTAACAATCATTAAATAGACTTTGGTTCATTTTGAACTTTTGTGTGTTTAATTTAAGCTGTATGTTTTGCTTTTAATTGTTCCTGTTGTTTCAAAGAGATATTTTCAGATTTCAATATTTTTTGGACAAAGTCTAAGGAAAAAACTGTAATTTTGTCACTATCTTATCTTCTAAGACCAAAATCAATAGGGGGTCACTATGACCGGAATATCCAAAGGGGATATGTAAAATGTTTAGCGTCAACAAAAACAGACGAGACAGTAGCATAATAAAAAACAATATGAAATTAGAATTAGCCCTTTCATTATTAATCACTCTTTTATTTATAGGAGGCGATATCTCAATGCTCGGAATTAAAATTTACGATAGTAGGGAATCCGTTGAAAATTTAAAACTTGAAGGTATTGGTAGGGAACCTGGTATAATTAAATACCGAACGAAGGACGGAAATGACTTATCAGTGACGTTTGAGAAGGATAAAGTGGTGTATATGGAAAATGATTGGTTAGAGAACCCAAAAAACCGACAGCCTTTATTTTCAGACTTTTCTTTTGGCCAAACGTCATTAAAAGATATTAGAGATAAATTTAAGACGAATGGCTTTGGTTATAAAACTCGAATGGTTCGTATGACGGATGACGCCTTAATTGATTTCAGCTGTTTTGAATTCGACAGTCCAAGTAGTGTAGTGCTTGTATTAATAACTACAGTTTCTCTAAAAGAAGAATTAACAAAAGAAAACATCCATGAAAAGTTAAAACTTGAAGCTGTAATTCTTGCTGATAAAGGATATTTAGATAGAATATGGGGCGAAGGGAAAGTGTATAGCGATGGATATAAAAAAATTAAATTATGACATGTTTTCCTGACTGCTATCATTGCATATGGAATTATTTTTGGTTTTTCAGAAATGATTTTTAATGATATCGCTAGCTTTAAAGAATATATGTTGAAATTTTGGAAAAAAACTATATTCCTTTTCAGTATTGTCCGGGAAAAGAAACAAGACCGCTGCGCTGCAAGAACCAAGAGCCAAGACTAGATTCGTAAAGCGCTGATAATATAGGCTTTAATGATTACGATTAACCCAAGTTACAATGTTTTGCCTTCATTTTTAAAAATTCGAAAAAAGAAGGTCATAAATAAAAAAAAACGTCGGAAAACCTTTATTGGGGTCATTCATACAAGGTCGTCTTAATTTTAATCGGACAACAATGATTCCTTTTATCAAAGCTTTTGGATCATAGTAATAATTGCATAATGATGAAGGTCGATCTTTAAATGACCCAACAGTCAACTTTTTTTGTTAATTTTAGGAAATATTTAAGAATTCATAAATAATTTATAAAAACGAAAGATTAGCAGTTGCTGCTATGATAGTAAGCGATAGCCCAAACACTAATCAGAATATTTTATGCAATATGGTTTTACTCTAATATAAATTTATAAT
>JBDNFD010000007.1:0-37121 GCA_041689995.1 Flavobacteriaceae bacterium
AAATAGTAAGATATGAAGGCCCAATTGTGCTGGGAAATGGCAATTGGTTGCGGTTTTTGATTGGGATGGAACTACTAATTTTCCACAGTGGTATGAAGTGGAAGAAGAAAATAGTTATACTTATACATTCAAAAAAAACGGGGAGTTTTTGAAAAGTGACGCAGGGGATTGTTCTACGGGAATATACATCGTGGATCCGGATTATATAATTTTCGATTACGATTGCGATGCTACCATAGGTGGTAATCCGCCTGGAGTTTTTAAAAAGAGATATGAATTTAGTTCTGACTTTTTGATTTTGAAACCCATGTCAGATTGTACCGAAGGCTGTGGTTTGAAATACAAAAAAATAGAGGATTTTTGATTTTTATGAATATTTAGATGGAATTAGTCTAAGTTCGATGGTGCACACGAACATGAAAGCAGGTCACGATTTTGCTTCCTGCCGATTTGAAGCATTGAAAGAAATTGCAGAGAAATTTGCTTTTATTCTGGATTTGGAAGGAAAAAAGGACATTTAAAAAAAATAGTGTAAATTTGCCTGTTTCTAATACCCCTGATTTTGGATTTTTGTCGGGAGTTCTAATTGTAAAAAGGAATTCGTCCATGAAAGAAGATTTACAAGTTTATGATAATATTTTGCAACTCATTGGCAACACCCCGCTCATAAAACTCAATAAGGTCACAAAAAATTTCCCCGGAGAATATTATGCGAAAGTAGAAGCGTTCAATCCTGGACATTCCACAAAAGATCGCATTGCATTGTACATTATTGAAGAAGCGGAAAGGACCGGAATTTTGAAACCTGGGGACACTATTATCGAAACCACTTCTGGAAACACAGGGTTCAGTCTTTCCATGGTAAGCATAATTAAAGGATATGAATGTGTTTTGGCGGTCAGTTCGAAATCGTCCAAGGACAAAATTGATATGCTGAAAACAATGGGCGCGAAGGTATATGTTTGCCCGGCAAATGTTTCTGCCGACGACCCGCGGTCTTATTATCAAGTAGCGAAACAATTGCACGAAGAAATCAAAGGCTCCGTTTATATCAATCAATATTTTAATGAATTGAATATAGACGCACATTACAAAACCACTGGACCAGAAATTTGGAAACAAACCCAAGGAAATATTACTCACCTCATTGCGTGTAGTGGAACCGGAGGAACCATTTCTGGAACGGCGCGATATTTAAAGGAACAAGCCGAAAAAGCTGGGCAAAGCATTAAAATCATCGGAATAGATGCTTATGGTTCGGTTTTGAAAAAATACCATGAAACCAAAGAATTCGATGCGGATGAAATTTATCCCTATCGAATTGAAGGTCTTGGAAAGAACTTAATTCCCACGGCCACCGATTTCGAAATCATCGATAAATTTGTGAAAGTTTCAGATGAAGAAAGTGCCCATACTGCGAGAGAAATCGCCAAAAGTGAAGGCTTGTTTGTCGGTTACACCAGTGGCGCAGCTATTCAGGGCGTAAAACAATTGCAGGAAGAAGGCGAATTTGACGAAAACAGCAAAGTGGTCATTATTTTTCCAGATCACGGTTCGAGATATATGAGCAAAATATATAGTGATGAATGGATGCACGAACAAGGTTTTTCGGATAGCGAAAACAACGTTGATGCAGAGAAAATTGAATTCATAAAATAGTTTTCCAACACAGTTAAAAAGTGTCCCGCTATTGTGGGGATTTTTTTTGTTTCTAATGGAAGGAAGAAAGGCGTTAATTTAATCATAAAGTACAGATTTTTTGTATTTTTGCATTATACCAAAACTGGATTTCATGAAAGATCTATTCGACAAAATTTATAGGGATAAAGGTCCCTTGGGAAAATGGGCCGCACAAGCTGAAGGTTATTTTGTCTTTCCGAAACTGGAAGGAGAGATCGGTCATCGAATGAAATTTCAGGGTAAAGAAGTCATCACTTGGAGCATTAACGATTATCTGGGTTTGGCAAATCATCCCGAAGTAAGAAAAGTAGATGCCGAAGCGGGTGCGAAATACGGTTCCGCTTATCCAATGGGCGCGCGAATGATGAGCGGTCACACGGCATTGCATGAAAAATTGCAGGATGAACTGGCAGATTTTGTAAAAAAAGAAGCTGCTTACGTGCTTAATTTTGGGTACCAAGGAATGGTTTCGACTATCGATGCGCTGGTTTCCAAAGATGATGTGATCGTTTATGATGTTGATGCACACGCTTGTATAATTGACGGCGTTCGGTTGCATTTGGGGAAACGCTTTACCTATAAGCACAACAATCTGGAAAGTATCGAGAAGAACCTCTCCCGCGCCGAAAAAATAGCGGAACAGACTGGAGGTGGAATTCTTCTTATTTCCGAAGGAGTATTCGGAATGCGTGGGGAACAAGGACGATTGAAAGAAATTATTGCACTAAAAGAAAAATATAATTTTCGTCTTTTTGTCGATGACGCCCACGGTTTTGGAACTTTGGGAAAAACAGGAGCAGGAACGGGCGAGGAGCAAGGGATTCAAGATAAGATTGATGTTTATTTTGCCACTTTTGCAAAATCCATGGCGAGTTCTGGAGCTTTCATCGCTGCAGATAAGGAAATTATCGATTACCTGAAATACAACTTGCGTTCCCAAATGTTCGCAAAATCCCTGCAAATGCAGTTGGTGGAAGGAGCTCTGAAGCGATTGGATATGTTGCGCACCATGCCTGAATTGAAGAAAAAACTGTGGGAAAATGTGGATGCGCTTCAAAATGGATTACGGAAACGCGGTTTTGATATTGGTACCACACAAAGTTGCGTTACCCCGGTTTATTTGAAAGGAAGTATTCCAGAAGCGATGGCCTTAGTGAAAGATTTGCGCGAGAATTACGGGATTTTCTGTTCTATTGTGGTTTATCCTGTCATTCCAAAAGGAATGATTTTATTGCGAATGATTCCAACCGCTTCGCACACCATGGAGGATATTCAAGAAACCTTGGAAGCTTTTTCTGCAATTCGCGAACGATTGGAAAATGGAGTTTATAAGCGATTATCTGAAGCCGCTGTACAAACCGCAGAATAAGTTCAGAAATTGAAATGAAATATAATAATCCCCATTTATTTGGGGATTTTTTATTTCTGAAATTTGGGAAATTATAGGAAATAAATCCAAGAATGAAAAACTTTAAATAGAATGAAGATAACACTGATTAAGCAGATAATCGCTAATCTATCCAACCAAAGAATTTAAGTTCGACCAGATTTAATGAAGATAATTAAGAATCTTTGTTATATCCATTCCGGAATTGGACTTTAATTTTTGGTTTGAATTATAATTGCTTATTCGGCTCCCTATGTTTATCATATTTGATATCGCTGAGCACGGAAGCTTTTATTCCAATAAAGAAATACCAAGATTCCCGAATACCGAATGGCGTCCAGTTGAAACTCAAGGTCCAACTTTCCAAATCGCGTTGGAACCTGAATTGTGTAAGGCTAATTCCTTTGTCTTTTATGTCGTAACCGGAAGAAACCCCCACCGACCATCGAGGGGTAAGGTCCACATTTCCCGAAAACATAATGGAATGTGATGAAATTTCACTTTGGCGCGTAGGATTGTTATAGGTCATTGTATAAGCTACGCGCAAGTCCCAAGGAATCGCGTAGTGGTATCTTTCTGTGTCGTTCACAATGGGTTCGTCATCTTCTTCCTCGTCATTATTAAAATCGTTGGAATCATTGACCGAATTATTCGGTTTTCCGAACAAATCATCTGCCCGCCCGCCATTTCGGAAGGTTTCATTTTCCAGTTCATCCGTATTCTTTTTAGAACGGTCGAACGTATTATTGGAGAAGGAATATCCAAAACTGACATTTCCGCGGGTCAACCGGAATAAACTTCCACCGTTATTGATGTTCCAAGTATCAATTCTTTGGTTGTTACTGTTCAAAGCATACACGTCGAGTTGCCCCCGAAAATTGATATCTAATTTATTCTCAATGATTGGAATTGTACCACTCACATTTATTGGGCTCAACTTGAGCGAATCTGCGGATAAATTATAGGCAGTGCTAAAATTCAAATTGTTCAATAAAACAATCTTTTTTGGTTCAAGATCAAGACCTGTGCTGTCTTGAGCGCGAATTTTCGCCTCGAAATTATTGGAAAGCGATAATCCAATGCTGCTGGAATATGTTTCTCCCGGCGCGCCATATAAACTCCCTTGAAATCTGCTGTAAGAAATCACTTGGTCTTCCAATCCGGCCATTCCCGGAACCACGTAATCATCATAATATTGGTCAAAACCCGGATTAATATTATAGCTAATAGAAGGACGCATCACATGCCTTATCGCCTGAATTTTTTTGTCTTTTCCGAAATTGACCAAACCGTAAACGGTTGTTCCCACACTTGTGCTGAAATTGTAAGTTCTATAGGCTTCAAAACCATTTACGGTGTCTGTCACTACTTTTTGAAGGTTTTCATCATAAGATTTTTCATAAGTTTTGAAAACCCAAGTTTCATTAAAGTTCGTAGAAGCACTGACGCTTAAATAATTTAAAAGTTTGAAATTTGTGCTGACGGGAATATTGTGTTGCGCCCCAAAGACGGCATTTTCAAACATTTGAGGTTTAAAGAAAAGTGAATCGGTGGTGCTGAACCTGTTTTCGGCACGTAAACTATATTGAAAATTGATGTTTTTGATCATTCCTTTTTTTACGCCGCTTTTTGGTTGAAAAGGATATATGCGTGACATACTTGCCTGCAAAGTGGGCAAAGTCATGTTAATTTCCTGTGTATTTGTATTTTGAGAATGTGTTGCAGCCAAACTAAGATTTATTTGTGGCTCTCCCGAAAATGTCTTGGAATAGGAAATAGAAGAACTCATGGTATTGTTCAAAAAATTTCCCGCATTATTCTGATTGACCGACTGCCGGTAATATTTACTGCTCCCCAAATTCACCGAAGCCGAAAATCGTGAAGACGGATTTGCGTGGGCATCCTGGCTGTGGGACCATCGAATATTATAAATAGAAGATTCCGAATAGTCCGGGAAACCAGGTTCACTGATCAGTAATTTTTCATAGCGAAAATTCAAATTTCCCGAAAACTTATATCGCAAGGCATAGCTGGAACCCCCGCGTAAACCATAACTCCCATTTGTGTAATAATCGCCTAAAACGGAGAGGTCGAAATATTCGCTCGCTGCAAAATAATATCCTCCATTTTGTAAAAAGTAGCCTCGATCTCGATTATCGCCAAAAGATGGAAGGATGAATCCGGAGGTGCGTTCATCGGTAAGCGGGAAATAACCAAACGGAAGTGCCAAAGGCGTGGGAACGTCTGCAATGTACATATTCACCAATCCAGTAACGATCTTTTCCCCGGGCACGAATTTAATTTTCCGGGCATAGAAATAATATTCAGGATCTTCGATATTTTTAGAGGTTGTGAATTTTACACGTTGCATAAAATAGACCGAATCATTCTCGCGTTTGGTAATATTAGCCTTTACCTTAAATTCTCCTTCTTCGGTCCTTGAACTATAAATTAAAGCTTTTTTTGTTTTAAAATTGAAGCGGATACTGTCGGGTTCCACAACGCGTTGTCCCTGTTTGAATACAGGTGCTTGGGTGTAATTCCCCAAAGAATCGACAATTCCATATGCGTAAACTTCATTTTTTTCGTTATTCAGAATAATGAGCCCGGCTTTTAAAGAAATATCACCGTAATCTATGCTCGCCTCGTTATATAGGTACATTTTGTTTTCCGCTTGCGAAAGTCGCATATAATCTTTCGCGTGGTGGGTTACTTTGTCTGTCAACAAAGACTGTTTTATTTTTACAGAATCGACCCTCACCGTATCCAATAAAGTGGGATTAGGAACATTGGAAACCAGACTATCAATCTGTTCCGAAGCGTTTATCTTCGGAATGCGCAGTGTATCAATATCTTGGGCAAATGCGTTTTGGGTGAGAAACATGCCCAAAATACAGCAAAAAAGTATGTGAAGTATATTTGTCCGCAATGCTAAGAGTGCTATTTTTGTAATGTTTGGCGTACTTTTTGAAAGCTTCAAAATTACATATATTTTTTAAAGCGATCTTGACAATTTGTAAAATAAGGGTTTGAACTTTGCCCTCCTTAAAATGAAATTTTTTATGAAAGCGATCAGTTATTTATGCTTTTTATGTTTTTTCACCTTTGCTACCTCCGTTTCCTTCGGGCAAACTCGCGAAGATAAATTCGTGGTAGTGCTCGATGCCGGCCATGGTGGCCACGATCCGGGAACCAATGGAAACGGCTTTATTGAAAAAAATATTGCTTTGGGAATCACAATAAAAGTAGGGGAAATTCTTGAAAAGTACGATGAGATAAAAGTATTGTACACCCGGAAAAAGGATGTATTTGTCACCCTTGATGGTCGGGCGCAATTTGCGAACGATGCGTATGCCAATCTTTTTGTTTCTATTCACTGCAACGCCAATCGCAGTTCCAGTCCTTATGGAGCCGAAACTTATGTATTGGGGCTTCATAGAAATGACGACAACTTGAAAGTGGCAATGCGGGAAAATTCCGTTATTTATCTGGAAGATAATTATGAAGTCACCTATAACGGCTTTGATCCGAATTCTCCTGAATCATATATTGGCATGACATTAATGCAAGCCGAATACCTCGATCAGAGCATTTTGTTGTCGGCAGACATTCAGGGTAATTTCACCAACAGTCTTCATCGAAAAAACAGGGGAGTGAAACAAGCAGGATTTTTGGTTCTTCGGAAAACCTATATGCCCAGTGTTCTTGTGGAAACCGGCTTTCTTAGCAATGATAAAGAAGGCAAATATCTCAGTTCCAGCAAGGGGCAAAAGGAAATGTCCGAAGCAATCGCCCAAGGAATTATCAATTATAAAAATAGTATCGACCAAAAAATCGTGGAAACGGCCATCGTGGAGCGGCTTGAAGAAGAAACCAAACACTACGAAGGAGTAACATTCAAAGTCCAACTGGCGGCAAGTTCCCGAAAATTGGAGACAAAACCTTATAATTTTAAAGGTTTAAAAGGTGTTTCACGAAGTAAAGAAGGTGCCTTCTATAAATATTATTATGGCGATACTTCAGATTACCTGAGAGTTCAAGAAAAACATAGGGAAGCGAAAGAAAACGGATTTTCCACAAGCTATATTGTCGCTTTCCGTAATGGTAAAAAAATTACCGTTGCCGAAGCACTAAAAACAAAAATAGAATAAGGTTTCATTTTCTATGAACTTTCATTAAATTTGCAGCAAATAATACTTATTTCTTTTGAAATTAACACGGGAAGTCAAAACAGGATTGCTGGCAATTGCGGCGATTATCTTATTCATTTTCGGGTACAGCTTTCTAAAAGGGCAAAACCTGCTAAGTTCCGATCGAACTTTTTATGCTGTCTATGACGATGTGGGCGGGCTTTCACCATCTTCCCCAGTTCATATAAATGGGCTTCAAGTCGGTAAAGTTTCTAATATTTCTTTCAATAATGAAAGCGGGCAGTTGTTGGTGACCATGACCATTTCCAATAAGTTCAATTTTCCAAAAAACAGCATGGCAAAAATAACTTCTAACGGAATTATTGGCGGAAAATTCTTGAGCATCGTACTGGCGGATGATGGTCCCATTGCCGAATCGGGCGACACACTAACAGGAAAGGTCGAAAAAGGACTTATAGAAAGTGTTGGTTCCAAACTGGAGCCTTTGCAGAAAAAAGTGGAAAGTGCCATCGTGAGCGCTGATTCTTTGATCAGTGGGATCAATAAAGTGCTGGGGCCGAAAACCCGGAAGGACCTGACAACCTCCATTGCAGACTTGAGTAAAATTATGGCTTCTTTCAAAAACACTTCCAATTCCCTGGAAAAATTATTGGCTGACAACGATGAGAAATTGGATCGCACATTCACTAATTTGGACGAAATGGCTGGAAATTTCAATCAACTTTCCGACACGCTCGCAAATATCGATATCAAAAAACTGGTCGGCAATATTCAAAACGTGGTTTCCAGTTTTGAAAAAATTTCTTCCAATTTGGAGCAAGGAAACGGCACCTTGGGAAAATTATTGAACGACGAAGGGGTATATACCAATCTTGAAAATGCCACCAAACAATTGGAAGAGTTGTTGCAGGATATTAAATTGAACCCCAAACGCTATGTCCATATTTCTGTTTTTGGAAAGAAAGGCAAAGAATATAAAGCTCCCGAAGATCCCGAAAAATAATCTTTATGCAAATCCTTGCCCAAATCATTTTTATTGCGGCCCTCCTTTTTGGGATTGGCTTTTTTGCGAGAAATGTGAGTCGCTTGGTGCGAAATATCAGTTTAGGGAAAAAGCTTGACCGCAGCGATCGGAAAATAGAGCGTTGGGCGAACATGGTCCGAGTGGCATTGGGTCAATCCAAAATGGTGGTGCGTCCCATTCCTGGAATTCTGCACATTTTTGTATATGTCGGGTTCGTGATCATCAATATCGAAGTTTTAGAAATCATTCTTGACGGTATTTTCGGAACGCACCGCATGTTCTCCTTTTTGGGTGGATTCTATGATTTTCTCATCGCCGCTTTTGAAATCCTTGCTTTTTTGGTGCTTTTTGGAGTGATTGTTTTTTGGATACGAAGAAATATTCTGCGGATCAAACGCTTTTGGGCAAATGAAATGACATCTTGGCCAAAAAATGATGCCAATAATATATTGTATTTTGAAATGGTGCTAATGGTTCTGTTCTTAACAATGAACGCCGCCGACTATCAACTGCAAACTCTTCAAGTCGCTCATTATGCAAAAGAATCCGGTATTGTCGGCGCATTTCCCATTAGCCAAGTTTTATGGCCAATAATGGATGGTTTTAGTGTGAGTAGTTTGATTTTGATTGAACGCACTGCTTGGTGGGTACATATTCTTGGAATTTTATTCTTTCTGAATTATCTCTATTATTCCAAACATCTTCATATTTTATTGGCTTTTCCAAACACCTATTTTGCAAATTTGGAACCTCAAGGGAAATTTGATAATTTGGAGGCGGTGACGAAGGAGGTGAAAATGATGTTGGATCCAGATGCCGATCCTTTTGCCGCCCCGCCAGAAGAACCAGAAGGTGGAGAACCCGAAAAATTTGGCGCCAGCGATGTAATGGATCTCAATTGGGTGCAATTACTGAATGCCTATACGTGCACGGAATGCGGAAGATGCACCGATGAATGTCCTGCCAACCAAACCGGAAAAAAACTTTCCCCACGAAAAATTATGATGGATACCCGAGATAGGTTGGAAGAAGTGGGGCAAAATATCGAGAAAAATAAAGAATTCAAAGACGACGGAGAGCAGTTATTGAACGATTACATTACCCCAGAAGAACTCTGGGCATGCACAACCTGTAATGCTTGTGTGCAAGCTTGTCCGGTTGGAATTGATCCATTATCCATTATTGTCGATATGCGACGCTATTTGGTGATGGAACAAAGCGTGGCTCCCACTGAATTGAACAACGCTATGGGAAATATCGAAAATAATGGTGCGCCCTGGCCTTATAATCAAATGGATAGGCTGAACTGGATGGATGAAACCAATAGTTGAAACTAAATTGTCTGGTCTTCTTTTCAGTTGCCACAAAAATTTGTTAACGGCAAATTATTGGGCTATAAATTTAACATTAACATTATGGCAGAAAAAATAAAAGTCCCCACAATGGCGGAATATATGGCGGAAGGCAAAAAACCCGAAATCCTATTTTGGATAGGTTGTATGGGAAGTTTTGACGATCGTGCCAAGAAAGTGACCAAAGCTTTCGTGAAATTATTGCACCGAGCCAAAGTTGACTTTGCGGTTTTGGGCACCGAAGAAAGTTGCACCGGTGATCCGGCCAAGCGTATGGGAAATGAATTTTTGTTTCAAATGCAGGCCGTCGGTAATATTGAAGTGCTTAATGGTTATGAAATAGAAAAAATCATTACTGCTTGCCCGCATTGTTTCAACACCATTAAAAATGAATATCCCGAATTGGGCGGTAATTACGAGGTGATGCACCACACCCAATTTTTAAAATACCTTTTGGAAGAGGGAAGGCTAAAAGTGGAAGGTGGAAAATTCAAAGGAAAACGCATCACTTTCCACGATCCTTGTTATTTGGGCAGGGGAAATGGGGAATACGAAGCTCCGCGTGATCTACTTCGGAAATTGGAGGTGGAACTGGTGGAAATGCGAAAATGTAAAAGTGCGGCACTTTGTTGTGGTGCAGGTGGCGGACAAATGTTCAAAGAACCTGAAAAGGGTGACAAAGACGTAAATATTCTTCGAACCGAGCAAGCCATCGAAACCAAACCTGAAATCATTGCTTCAGGTTGTCCTTTTTGCAATACCATGTTGAACGATGGCGTTAAAGGAAAGGAAAAAGAAGATGACATTGTGGTCATGGACGTTGCAGAAATGATTGCCAACGCCGAGGAGTTGTAGAAGAACAATGGTTTCAAATTTCAATTATTTCCAATATAAAATATAAAATTATATGTTAGTGCCATTTGAAGAATTGCCAGGAGAAGCACGAGTTTGGATATATCAAGCAAACCGGTCTTTCGCTGAAAAGGAGCTCGCGGAAATAAAGCTAAAGTTAGATGAATTTATTGAAAGCTGGACCGCTCATGGTGCTGATTTGAAAGCTGGATATGATCTTAAATACCGACGTTTCATCACTATTGGTCTGGATCAAGAAAAAACTGCGGCCTCAGGTTGTTCCATCGATGCTTCCGTGTATTTTATTCAAAGTTTGGAAAAAAAATACAAGGTGGAATTGTTGGACAAAATGAATGTCTCCTACAAACAAGGTGAATATGTTGCCTATAAACAATTGCTCGATTTCAAAAAAATGGTGAAAAACCGGTCTGTTTCCGAAAATACCATCGTCTTCAACAATTTGGTTCATAACAAAGAAGAATACGAAAATAGTTGGGAAGTACCTTTAAAAGAAAGTTGGCACAATCGTTTTTTATAATTGGCGTTTCATGAAATATCCACTGGAATTTTCCCGGAATAGCCTTTTGTTCTATCAGCCTTGAATCGGTCTTTTATGAAGTATTTTATTCTTTTATTTTTCACGCTTTTCTATATTTCCCTTTCCGCCCAAGAAGCCAATCCGCTTTTGACAGAAGACCTGCCTGACGGCAAGGCAGGTTTTGTAGCTCAAAAAAAATGGACCGATAGTATTTACAATCAAATGACTTTAAAAGAAAAAGTGGGTCAACTATTTATGGTCCAGGTTTTTTCAACAGAACCGGAACAGGTCAGGGACAGCATTATAGAGCTTATAAATGATTACCATATTGGTGGTATAATATTCACCAAAGGCGGGCCCGTGCGCCAAGCAAAACTTACCAATCAATTTCAAGACATGACAAAAGTGCCCCTGTTGATTGCCATGGACGCCGAGTGGGGTCTTGCCATGCGGTTGGATTCCACGTATGCTTTTCCTTGGAATATGACCTTGGGCGCAATAAATGATAATGAATTGATCCGAAAAGCTGGTGAGCAAATTGGGAAACATTGTAAGCGTTTGGGGGTGCAAATAAATTTCGCTCCGGTGGTTGATATCAACACAAATCCAGATAATCCCATTATTGGAAACCGTTCCTTTGGCGAAGACAAAATTAACGTAACGCAAAAAGCAATCGCTTGTATGAATGGAATGCATAGCGAAGGAATTTTGTCCAGTGCCAAGCATTTTCCGGGGCATGGCGATACTGATCAGGATTCCCACAAAACGCTGCCAACAATTGGTTTTTCTCGGATTAGGCTCGATTCAGTGGAACTTTATCCTTTTAGAAAATTGATCGAAAATGGAGTTTCTAGTGTAATGATCGCACATTTGAATGTTCCGGCTCTCGAACCCTCGAACATTCCTTCATCCTTGTCAAAAAAGATTGTCACAGATTTGTTGAAGCAGAAGATGGGTTTTCATGGCTTGGTTTTCACCGATGCATTAAATATGCGCGGAGTTGCGGATTATGATGAACCAGGGAAAGTGGATTTGGAAGCTTTTTTAGCCGGAAATGATATTTTACTCATTTCGGAAAGTGTGCCGAAAGCTTCAGAAAAAATAATCGAGGCTTATCACGAAGGAATAATTTCGGAACAAAGGTTGGCACATTCGGTCCGAAAAATTTTATACGCAAAATATAAAGCTGGATTAAATCATTTTGTTCCTGTGGAAACCGCTTATTTATATAAAGATTTGAACAAGATTCAAGATGATGTACTTTACTATGAGTTAATGGAAAATGCTGCCACTGTCATTAAAAACGACAAAGGAATTTTGCCCATTAAAAATTTGGAAAAGAGAAGCATTGCTTATGTGGAAATGGGAGATGCCGGAGGCAATACCTTTTACGACCAACTCAACGACTACGCAAAAGTAGATCGGGTCAGCGCGGAACATTTAGATGAATTACTGCAAAAATTGAACGCCTATAATTATGTGATTGTCGGTTTTCACAAATCGAATACTAATCCGTGGAAATCTTATAAATTTACGGATAAAGAATTAGTTTGGCTACATGAGATAGCCAGAAAAAATGTTACCGTTCTCGATGTTTTTGCAAGTCCATATGCCTTGTTGGACATAAAAAGCACTACAAATTTGGAAGGAATTCTTGTAAGTTATCAAAACAGTGAAATTTCCCAAAAAGTAAGTGCACAAATATTATTTGGTGCCCGTGGTGCGTCGGGAAATTTGCCCGTGAGTATCGGAAAGGAATTTCCGCAAGGCACTGGTTATGTAACAAAATCCTTGAACCGTCTCTCTTATGGCCTTCCGGAAAGTGAAGGTCTAAATTCTTACAAACTGAGAAAGATCGATTCGATCATGAACTATGCCTTGGAAGAAAAAATGACCCCGGGCGCGCAAATTATAGTGGCAAGAAATGGAAGAGTGGTTTACCGCAAAAATTTTGGATTTCATACTTATGAAAAAAAATTGTCCGTCACAAATCAGGATGTATATGATTTGGCGTCGCTCACGAAAATTCTGGCCACTCTACCATTGATTATGGAGCTTGAGGAAAATGGGACGATTAATTTGGATACCAGTTTGAAAGAAATTCTTCCCATCACAAAACATTCGAATAAAGCGAACATTACCTTAAAAATGGCATTATCGCATTATGCGGGTTTTAAAGCATGGATTCCATATTACCAAAGCACTTTGGATCCGGAGACAGGGGAGCCGTCGAAAAGGTATTTCCGCACGGAATCCATGGGTGAATACAATATTCAAATTGCTGAAAATATGTTTATGCGGCATGATTTGATCGATACCATCTTCCAAACAATTGTGGATAGTGATCGCCTGAAAAAGAAGGAATATTTATATAGCGATCTGCCTTATTATTTGATGAAAAAATACTTGGAAAACCATTACAATTCTTCATTGGATTATTTGAGTCAAGAGCATTTTTATAAATTGTTGGGAGCAAATCGGACAGGATATTTGCCCCGTGAAAAATTTGAAATAGATCAAATCATACCTTCCGAAATCGATACGGTTTGGCGTAAACAAACAGTGCAAGGATTTGTTCACGATGAAGGTGCTGCAATGTTGGGCGGAATCGGTGGACATGCCGGTCTGTTCAGCAATGCAAACGGGGTGGCAAAAATCATGCAAATGTATCTCAATGGCGGTTATTACGGTGGAAAACGTTATTTTCAGGAAAAGACAATTAGCAAATTCAATACATGCAATTACTGCGGTGAAGATGTGAGAAGGGGAGTAGGATTCGACAAACCGCAACTGAAAGGCATAGGGCCGACTTGCGGCTGTGTTTCCTTGAAAAGCTTTGGCCACAGCGGTTTTACCGGCACTTACACATGGGCGAATCCGGAAACGGGAATTTTGTACGTTTTTCTGTCAAATCGGGTTTTTCCACATAGATCCAATAGAAAGTTGATCACAGAAAATATCCGCACTGAGATTCAACGTGCCATTAATGAGGCCATCGATTTTTAGTTTGATTTTTTTGGGTGAACTATTCTTTTAAAGTATTTTTAATCCCTGTTTGCGAACAACAAACAAATCCCGATTCATGAAAAAGTCGAATGTTTCGGAAATAAAAGTGGACCAATGAAAATAGCAATTGTGTGTTACCCAACTTTTGGGGGAAGTGGTGTTGTTGCGACCGAATTAGGCATGGCACTTTCCAAAAGAGGGCATGAAATTCATTTCATCACCTACAAACAACCGGTGCGCCTCAACCATTTATCAAGCAAAATTCATTACCATGAGGTAAATGTTCCCGAATACCCACTATTTCATTTCCAGCCTTATGAACTGGCTTTGTCCAGCAAATTGGTGAATATGGTGAAACTTTATAAAATTGATCTGCTGCACGTGCATTATGCCATTCCGCATGCGTACGCTGGTTATATGGCGAAACAAATGTTGCTCGAAGAAAACATAAATCTTCCCATGGTCACCACCTTGCATGGAACCGATATTACCCTGGTGGGAAGCCACCCATTCTATAAACCTGCTGTCACTTTTAGTATTAATCACAGTGATATGGTGACCTCTGTTTCACAAAGTTTGAAAGAAGATACGTTGCGGCTTTTCAAGGTGAAAAAAGATATTCAGGTGATTCCCAATTTCATCGATTCATCTAAAATAAACAAATTATATACCGATTGCGATCGCGGAATTATGGCGGCGGAAGATGAAAAAATAATCACTCATGTGAGCAATTTTAGACCCGTGAAGCGCATTGATCACGTCATTGATATTTTCTATTTAATTCAAAAGAAAATCAAAGCAAGACTAATGATGGTCGGCCAAGGACCCGAACGGGAAATGGCTGAAAATAAAGTTGAACAACTAGGAATTCAAGACAAAGTGAGCTTTCTGGGCCAGAGTAATGAAGTGGATAAAATTTTGTGCTTTTCCGATTTGTTCCTTCTTCCTTCCGAAAAAGAAAGTTTTGGTTTGGCCGCATTGGAAGCAATGGTGCACGGAGTTCCCGTGATTTCTTCAAATACTGGCGGTCTTTCGGAAGTAAATAAAGATGGTTTTTCAGGGTTTTTATGTGAAGTGGCAGATGTCGAAAATATGGCGAAAAAGGCTATTTATATTTTGGAAGATGAAAACAGATTGAAAGAATTTAAAGAAAATGCAAAAATAATGGCATCAAATTTCTCCTTGGAAGCCGTGGTTCCCCTTTATGAAAAGGTTTACCAACAAGCTATGCGGGGCTTTTGATGCCATTTTATAATTTAAAAGACTTTATTTAGAATTGATAACGAATACCCAAAGCGATATCAAAATCCACATCATCGTGGAAATCGTCAAATCCAAATTCTGGTCTAAAATCTAACGATACCATTAGTGGAATATCGAAATTATATTCGATCCCAACATCACCGGCAAGAAAAACATAGGTATTGCTCGGACCATCGTCACCAGAACCATCGTTGTCAAAATTGTAGAACCCAATTCCTGCTCCCGGTCCAGCGAACCAATTGAAGCCACCGTCAATGTTCCAAACCCATTGGTAAATTCCAGTAAGTTGGAAGGCATTGTAATGTTTGCCATCCCGAATACCCAAATCTAGTTCCAAGCGATTGTTTTCACCACCCAGTGCACGTTGATAAGATATTTCAGCACCAAATCCATCGCTGTCTCCAAGACGCAACCCTAATGCATTTTTTGAAATGCTTTGCGCGTTTGATAAGAAAACCGTTCCTGCAATAAGTACGGCTGTACAAATTAATCTTTTCATGATTTTTCAGGTTTTGTTTCTGCAAAGATATTTTGAAAAACCGTGCGCCGCCTAAAGATGACCGCCAACCTTGTGTTAACAATACTTAAATTAAGTTAATAGTGCCCACAGTTCGGGCTTAATCTTTAAGAGACACCTTTTATTTTCAAAATTTTTTTTTGTTTCCATAGATTGTTCGAATGAATTTCGGTAATATTAACGAAGGCTTAACGAACGAACATCCAATAGAAAAATAATTTTGCCGTTCAACATGGGAACAATTCGTATTAACTCAAAAAAAAGGAATAAATGAAAAAATTAATGATGGTCGCGTTTGTGGCGACAACATTTTTTGCTACGAGCTGTAGCGAAGACGATGTGAGCGATCCAATTAATCCGATCGGCGATTCAAAAGAATATCATTTAGAGTCTGTTGCGAATCCCGATATTTCTGGGACCATAACTTTTATGCGTAATGATGACAATAGCACTACTGTGGAAATTGATTTGGATGGAACTGTTGGTGGACAAACTTATCCGGCGCATATTCACCATAATTCCGTCTTGGAAACTGGTGGTATAGCGGTAGCTCTTAATCCGGTTAACGGAGAAACCGGCGAAAGCACAACCACTTTATCTGCCCTGGACGATGGTTCGGTTATTTCATATACCGATTTACTGAATTTCAATGGCTATGCCGATATCCATTTAAGTGATGCTGAAATGACCACCTTGGTAGCGCGTGCCGATATTGGAGGAAATGAATTGACAGGGCAATCAAAAACCTATGATTTGCATGAAGTGGATATTCCTGAAATAACTGGTATAGCTATGTTTCAAGAGCGAAAAAATGGTGGGATTCTAGCAACTATTTCAGTAGAACCCACTACAGATGGCGAAATGCATCCGGCGCATATTCATATGAATACTGCCGCAGAGACTGGGAATATTGTTTTTACTTTCAACCCGGTAAATGGTTCTACGGGAAAAAGCATGACAAATATGACGTCATGGGAAGATGGGGTTCCGCTTACTTTTCAAGAATTAATGGATTTTGACGGATATGTAGATGTTCATAAAAGCGCCGATGATTTAGATACCATTATTGCGCAAAGCGATATAGGACAAAATGAATTGACAGGCGAAAGTATTACCTATAATTTAGATGCGATCGCTAATACGGATTATAGCGGTGAAGCGACTTTTGAACAACGTTTGAATGGAGAAACTTTAATCACCATTAATTTAGATGGAACCATGCCAGGAGAGATTTACCCGGCACATATTCATGAAGGAACCGCAGCTGCTGGAACCGGCACAATTACTGTTGAACTAAATATGGTGAATGGCGAAACCGGCACCAGCAGAACCAACGTGGCGGAACTGGATAATGGTGGAAGTATAAATTACGGAAGCTTGCTTCAATATGATGGTTATCTAGATGTACATTTGAGCGCCGCAGATATTCTAGCGGGAGATATTGGAAGCAACGCGATCTAACCCAAAATATAATTTGAAATAAAAACGACGTTCTGGAAAGAATGTCGTTTTTATATTTTCGAAGATCCATTTTAAAATATAGTATTTCAGTATATTTCTTATTCTCTTGATGAATGTTTAAAACAGAACAACATTCAATCACTAAAATAATCACATTAGAATTAATCCATCGGGCCAACCATTTCTTCGGGTTTCACCCATTTATCAAATTCTTCGGCAGTGGTATATCCCAAATTCACAGCTTCTTCTTTTAAAGTCGTTCCATTTTTATGTGCCGTATTGGCAATTTCTGCTGCTTTGTAATAGCCAATCTTCGGATTTAAAGCGGTGACCAACATCAAGCTATTTTTCAGTTGTTCATCGATTCGTTTTTGATTGGGTTCGATTCCATCCGCGCAATGTTCTGCAAAAGAGGCACAGGAATCACCGATAAGTTCTGCACTTTGTAAGAAATTGGCCGCCATAACAGGTTTGAAAACGTTCAGCTCAAATTGTCCTTGCATTCCTCCCACTGCAATTGTCATGTCATTTCCGATCACTTGTGCACAAACCATGGTTAAGGCTTCGCATTGCGTTGGGTTCACTTTTCCCGGCATAATGGAAGAACCAGGTTCATTGGCAGGAATATTGATTTCCCCGATTCCACTGCGCGGTCCAGAGGCCAACATTCGAATATCATTTCCTATTTTGTTCAAGGAAACGGCTAATTGTTTCAGTGCCCCATGGGTTTCTACAATAGCATCATGGGCTGCTAAAGCTTCAAATTTATTTTTTGCAGAAGTGAAAGGTAACTCTGTGAATTTAGCAATGGTTTCCGCTACTTTTTCAGCATAGCCATCTGGGGTGTTCAAACCAGTTCCGACCGCAGTTCCGCCCAAAGCCAATTCGCCCAAATGTGGCAATGTGTTTTTCAAAGCTTTCAATCCGTGATCCAGTTGCGAAACATATCCACTAAATTCCTGCCCGAGGGTTAGGGGCGTGGCGTCCATAAAATGCGTGCGCCCAATCTTTACCACTCTTTTGAAATTTTCCGCTTTTTTGTGAAGACTATCGCGCAATCTTTCCACACCGGGAATGGTGGTTTCCATAATTTTTTTATAGGCTGCAATGTGCATTCCTGTGGGAAATGTATCGTTGGAAGACTGCGATTTGTTCACATCATCGTTTGGAGCCAACACTTTTTCGTCTTTTCCAATTGTTTTCCCGGCAAGTTGTTGTGCGCGGTTTGCGATCACTTCGTTGACGTTCATATTACTCTGAGTGCCGGAACCGGTTTGCCAGATTACCAATGGAAATTGATCATCCAATTTCCCATCTAAAATTTCGTCACAAACTTTTGAAATCAAATCGCGCTTTTCTTCAGAAAGTACACCTAATTCCGTATTCGTATATGCCGCTGCCTTTTTTAAATAAGCGAAACCATAAATTATTTCGAGCGGCATGGAAGAAGCTGGCCCGATTTTAAAATTGTTCCGGGAACGCTCGGTTTGTGCGCCCCAAAGTTTATCAGCGGGCACTTTTACTTCGCCCATTGTATCTTTTTCAATTCGGTATTTCATGGTAATTTAATTTTTTGTGATACAAATTTACTGGTTTTGAAACGGAAAGATCGGATTTTCAATAATGAATAATGAATATTGAATAATGAATAATGAATATTGAATAATGAATAATGAATAATGAATATTGAATAATGAATATTGAATAATGAATATTGAATATTGAATAATGAATATTGAATAATGAATATTGAAAACCTAATAACCTAATAACCCAGTAACCAAATAAGTGAATAACTGAATAACTGAATAACTGAATAACTCAATAACTGAATAACTCAATAACTGAATAACCCAATAACCCAATAACTGAATAACTCAATAACTGAATAACCCAATAACCCAATAACCCAATAACCCAATAACTGAATAACCCAATAACTGAATAACCCAATAACCCAATAACCCAATAACTGAATAACCCAATAACCCAATAACTCATTAACCCAATAACTCATCGTTCATAACTGTCCAAATATTCTTCACCCGAAGCTATTTTTATTAAATCCTGGAGCAGGCTTTCACGAGCACGTTCCACAAAACGATCGACTTCCTTTCCATTTTCATAAAAAATAATCGTCGGTACCCGATGAACATTTAATTTTGCGGCAATTTCGGGCGAAACATCTGGGATTTCCTTGCGGCCATTTACCGACACAATTGTCAAATTTGAAAAATCAGAGCCGGTCATTTCCAAAAGTTTTATCAGCTTAGGAACCACGCGGCGGCTATCGTGGCACCAAGTCCCCATGTAAACGTCAATTTGATAATCACGTTTATTTAGTGCTTTTCTAAAAGTTTTTACCAGCGCTTCATCCGGATGATATGATTCATAAGAAGGGCCATACCATGTCATTTTTGCCAATTCTTCCTTCGTGATATTTCCTTTTGCCAAAAGGGGGGAAGGTGCAATTTTGGTTTGTGAAACCGATTTCGATGTAATTTCCGACGTGGTGTTATTTGATTCTTCGGAAATCGTTTTTTGACTGCCACAAGCCATTAAAGTCATAAGACAAGTGGAAAGAAATACTTTTTTCATTTGTTTTTGATTTGACGAAAAGAGGGCATCTACACCCAATTTGTTGTTTGATTAAATATATAATTAGTCCGAGATCAGTGAATTTCCGGTCATTAATGTGGGTTTTTCCATTCCCATTAATTCCAATATAGTAGGAGCGATATCGCCCAAAATTCCGTTGTTGATTTTCTTTATATCTGAATCCACCAAAATAAGTGGAACTGGGTTTGTGGTATGCGCGGTATTTGGGGAACCATCTTCGTTTCTCATTTTTTCGCTATTTCCGTGGTCAGCGATCACCAGCACGGAATATCCGTTTTCTTTTGCTGCCTCAATAATTTCACCTGCACAAGTGTCCACGGTTTCGCATGCTTTTACTGCCGCTTCGAATACTCCGGTATGACCCACCATGTCTGGATTGGCGAAGTTTAAACAAATAAAATCGAAATCCTGATTTTCAATTTCTTCGACGACTTTATCTTTCAATTCGAATGCGCTCATTTCGGGTTGCAAATCGTATGTCGCGACTTTCGGTGAATTTACCATAATTCGTTTTTCACCTTTAAATGGAACTTCCCTTCCACCGGAAAAGAAAAATGTCACATGCGGGTATTTTTCTGTTTCTGCTGCGCGCAGTTGCGTTTTTCCCACATATTCCAATACTTCGCCTAAGGTGGCCTTTAAGTTGTCCTTCTGAAAAATCACATGAATATTCTTGAAGGTCTCGTCATAACTCGTCATGGTCACGAAATATAACGGCAATTTTTGAATTTCGAATTTGGGAAAATCTTCTTGGCTAAGAGCTTGTGTCAACTGCCGTCCGCGATCCGTACGGAAATTGAAAAAAATCACGACATCGCCGTCATTTATAGTGGCAATTGGTTGTTCACTTGCCCGTTCTGAATTAGGCGGGTTTTCGGTTAGAACAATTGGTTTTATAAACTCATCGGTAATTCCTTTATTGTAACTTTCGGAAATTGCCGCGACCGGATCAGTGGCATGTTTGCCTTTTCCGTGTACCAATAAATCATAGGCCTGCTTGGTGCGTTCCCAACGTTTATCGCGATCCATGGCATAATATCTTCCAATTATTCCAGCCAATTTGGTGTTTGTTTTATTCAGATGTGGAATGATTTCTTCTACAAAACCTTTTCCCGAATTCGGATCTACGTCGCGCCCATCGGTGAAGGCGAACACATATTTTTCAGTTACACCAGAATCCGCAGCGGCACTGAGCAATCCTTTTAAATGATCGATGTGCGAATGCACTCCACCATCGCTTAAAAGGCCTATGAAATGAATTGGTTTATGATTTTCCTTTGCATAATTGAAAGCTTGTTCAAGGGTTGGCTCATGAATAAAGCTGTTATTTTTTACAGCAAGATTTATTTTAGCCAAATCTTGATAAACAATTCGTCCTGCCCCCAAATTCATATGACCAACCTCGCTGTTTCCCATTTGTCCTTCCGGCAAACCGACATTTAATCCATCGGTGCGCAATTCCGCATGCGGATAATTTTTGTACAGAGAATCCATCACCGGTGTTTTCGCATTGTCGATCGCGGAATCGGTGGGATTGGTTGAAATTCCCCAACCATCAAGGATCATCAGAATTACTTTTTTCTCCATTTCTTTTTTAAAGATTATAAAAATTCGAGGAACTTTTCATTCCGTAAAGATATAAAATCATGAGTTAGGTTGCTTGGCGTATTGTATTGCCATTTCGATAGCATTTTCAAATAAATCCGCCAAATTGATTCCCGCGGCCAATGCTTGCTGCGGAACAATACTGGCCTCACTTAATCCGGGCGTGGTATTTACTTCAATGAAATGGGGTTTACCGTTGTGAAAAATAAATTCAGTTCGTGTTAACCCCTTTAATTTTAAATATTTAAAAATTCGAATTGCGAGTTCCTGCACTTCGCGGGTTTGTTGTTCCGAAAGTCGCGCCGGGGTGATTTCTTGCGATTGGCCCAAATATTTTGCTTTGTAATCAAAAAATTCATTATCGGAAACGATTTCCGTCACGGGCAAAACCATAATTTCGCCTTTATAATCGATCACAGCCACATCTACTTCCATCCCCGATAAGTAGGATTCAATCAAAACCTCGTCATCTTCTTCAAATGAGAAATGAATCGCTTCTATAAGTTCTTCTTTATGCTTTACTTTTGAAACCCCAAAACTACTTCCGGCCCGGTTCGCCTTTACAAAACATGGCAAGCCAACGGTTTCAATGATTTTATCCGGATAAATGGGATCGCCCTTCGCTAAGAAATAATTTGTGGCCGTTGGAATTCCAAATCCGCGGAGCACACTAATGCAATCGCGTTTATTGAAAGTGAGCGCTGCTTGGTAATGATCGCAGGCAGTTTGCGGCATTCCGATGGTTTGGAGATAAGCCTGAAAAAGTCCATCTTCGCCGGGAGTTCCATGAATGGTATTAAAAACACATTCAAAATGTACTTTTTCGCCATTGATTTCAGTGGAAAAATCGGATTTATCAATGGGAAATTTTTTGTTATTTTCATCCAAAATAACCCAATTGTTCTTTAAGATTAACGCCCGATAAGCTTCATATTTTCCCGAATCTAAATTGGCTTGTACCAAATTTCCGCTTTTAATGGAAATTTCATATTCATTGGAATATCCGCCCATGGCGATTGCTATTTTTTTTCTCATGCGTTTCGGGTTTTCGTCGGTTTACTATCTTTTTTCAAGGACGATCAAAAATATCATTTAATTTTCGCCGCCACAATACTATTCCCTATTTTTATATCTTTGCGACAATAATTATATCCATGAGCATTTTAAAATTTATCACCAGCAAAGCATTCCTGATTCAAATAGGAATTGCCATTGTGGTTTTTTTGCTTCTCGTTTTTCTGACTTTTCAGTGGCTCGGAAGTTATACCAACCACGACCAGCGTATTGAGGTGCCGGACCTTTCCAAATTGAAATTGGACCGTGTGGACACCGAGTTGAAGAAACTGGATTTGCGTTGGGAAGTGATAGATTCTTCTAAATATAATCCAGATTATCCGCCATATTCCGTCATCGATCAGGCTCCCGTAGGCGGGGATTTTGTGAAGGAAAACAGAATGATTTACCTTACGTTGAATCCTTCAAACTATCCGAAATTGGAAATTCCTGCTCTGATAACCCTTACGCGGCGGCAAGTGGAAGCGACTTTGTTGTCCATTGGATTTAAGATTGGTGATATTACTTATAAACCAGATATGGCCAAAGATGCCGTGCTGGAATTAAGGCATCAAGGAGAGATTGTGAAGCCTGGCGATAGATTGAAAAAAACGGCCATAATCGACTTGGTTTTAGGTGATGGATCTTTGAATTATCGATCTCAGATTTCCCGACCCGAACCGCAACCTGTCATAGAAGAAGAATAATGGAGCAAGAAGAAGAAGTAGGTTTTGACAATAATGACGAACTATACGAGCATCATAATTTTACGGCGGGAAAAGGGCAAGAACCTTTGCGCGTTGACAAGTTTTTGATGAATTTTATTGAAAATACAACCCGTAATAAAATCCAGCAGGCCGCTAAAAATGGCAATATCTTCGTAAATGGTGAGCCGGTGAAACAGAACTATAAAGTGAAGGCCAATGATGATGTGAAAGTCATGTTCACGCATCCGCCGCATGAATTTTTGCTCGCTCCCGAAAATATTCCCATCGATATCGTATATGAAGATGAAACCGTGTTGGTGATCAATAAGCCGCCAGGAATGGTTGTTCATCCCGGGCACGGAAATTATTCGGGCACATTGATCAATGCACTTATTTATCATTTCGATAATTTACCGAACAATTCCAGCGATCGTCCCGGATTGGTGCATCGTATCGATAAAGATACCAGTGGATTATTGGTCATTGCGAAAACCGAACTAGCAATGACACATTTGGCAAAGCAATTTTTTGAAAAAACCAGTCAGCGGGAATATATTGCGCTAGTTTGGGGAAATATGGAGCAAGATGAAGGCACGGTGGAAGGAAATATTGGACGACATCCGAAAAATCGCCTACAAAATATGGTTTATGAAGGAGAAAATGCGGAAAATGGCAAACCTGCCGTTACCCATTTTAAAGTGTTGGAGCGGTTTGGATATGTGACTTTGGTTTCTTGCCGTTTGGAAACTGGGCGCACACATCAAATCCGTGTGCATATGAAACATATTGGTCATACGCTTTTCAACGATGAACGCTATGGTGGCGAACGAATTTTGAAGGGAACAACCTTTACAAAATATAAACAATTTGTTGAAAATTGCTTTAAAATCCTTCCGCGACAAGCGCTTCACGCCAAAACCTTGGGATTTGTACATCCGGAAACAGGGGAGTGGATGGCCTTCAATTCGCCGATTCCCGAAGATATGCAATTATGTATCGAAAAATGGCGCGGATATGTGGTGAACAAATTATAAAATTTATTTGCTCCTTTTCAGCCCCTTTGGTATTTAAAATGAATTTTTAGCGCTATCTTTGAAGTGTAAGACGAAGAAAATTTTAATTGTAATGAAAATTTTGACACTGAAAATACCGGAAAATATTTTTTTGAGCGAAAGGGAGGCTAAACGATTTTTGGCGGCCAAAATGTATGAAACCGGAAAACTTTCCCTTGGCGAAGCTGCTGAATTGGCCGGCTTGTCGAAAGTCGCTTTTTCAGAGATTCTTGCTGATTATGATGTTTCTTTAATTAATTACCCTGCTTCGGAAATTATTGAAGATGCGGCACGGTTCTGATATTATAATAGTCGATACCAGTTGTCTAATAATACTTGGAAAAATAGGGGAATTTGGATTGTTGGGAAAGTTTGGTAAAAAAGTGCACGTAACGCCCATCATTCAAAAAGAATATGGAAAAAAACTTCCTAATTGGATATTTATTACCAAACCGGGCAATATTCATTATATGCAAATTTTAGAAATGGATTTGGATGAAGGCGAAGCAAGTGCAATTGCTTTATCTTTGGAACTGAACAATCCTATTTTGATCATCGACGATTTAAAAGGCCGAAAAATTGCCGCTAAGCTCCGTTTGAAATATTCAGGGACTTTCGGATTGATTCTTAAGGCAAAACAACTTGGTATTATAGAAAGTGTCAAGCCGATTATTGATAAAATAACCAATACGAATTTTAGGTTCAGTAAGGAATTATTGGAAAGAATCATCAACAAGGCCGAAGAGGATTGAATTTTTTTTAGTTTGTTCACCAATCATAAAATCAACATTTTTAATGAAAATCCTTCTATCCCCGGCAAAATCATTGGATATGACTTCTGAACTTCCGACTACTCGAGGAACACAACCTCGATTTTTGGAAACAACGGAAAAAATTCATAAAAAATTGGAGCGACTTTCCACAAAAAAGCTTTCCGAATTAATGGGGATAAGCCAAAAACTGGCAGAATTGAATTATCATCGGAATCAGGAATTTCAGGAAATTCATTCCAAAGAAAATTCCCGTCCCGCAATGTTTATGTTCGACGGCGATGTTTACAGTGGTTTGGATGCATATTCCATTCCTATGGAAAAACTTGATGCGGCTCAAGAAAGTTTGCGTATTCTTTCGGGTCTTTACGGGATTTTACGACCCTTGGATTCGGTGCAGCCCTATAGATTAGAAATGGGAACCAAACTTTCCGTTCAACAGAAAAAGGATTTATATGAAATTTGGCGCAAGAAAATTACAGATTCTTTGAATAACGAAATGATGGAGGGTGAATTGATGGTCAATTTGGCGAGTCAGGAATATTCCAAAGCTATTGATTTCAAAAAAATGAAATCTCTGGTGATTTCGCCTGTTTTCAAAGATTTAAAAAATGGGGAACTCAAGATTATCAGTTTTTTCGCAAAAAAGGCACGAGGTTCAATGGCGCGATTTATTCTCGATAAAAGCCTCAACTCGCTGGAAGAATTGAAAAATTTTGATTCTATTGGTTATGGTTTCAGCGAGAAAGAAACTCAGAATGAAAATGAACCTGTTTTTATTCGATAATACTGAAAATTCAATTCTAACTTCTAATTTCCTTGATTATTCGTGATGATAAGGTTCATTTTTTAAAATTGTAAATGCCCGATAAAGTTGTTCCAAGAAAAACAACCGCACCATTTGATGCGAAAAGGTCATTTTTGACAATGAAATTTTCTGATCTGCCCGCAACTGAACCGCTTCCGAAAAACCATAAGGTCCGCCGATAACAAATGTCAATTGTTTTTTACCGGAATTCAGTTTCTTCTGTATGAATTCCGAGAAACCTTTCGAGCTGAATTCACGGCCTTTTTCGTCCAATAAAATAACGATATCTGCTGGTTTTATCTTTTTTAGGATCAGTTCGCCTTCTTTCAGTTTCTGTTGGGTTTCATCCAAATCTTTGGAATTTTTTATATCTGGAATAATTTCAAATATTACCTTATTGTAATGTTTCAATCGATTCTGATATATATCCATCAAAAAAATTAATTGGGGATAATCGGTCTTTCCAATAGCCACTATTTTAATGGTCATCTTTTCTGTTTGAAATTACTTTGCTACATTAGCAAAAATAACCATAGCAAATGATACACACTTCTCGATTTGAAAAAGAATTGGATTTGGTCATCACTAATGCCATCCGAGAAGACGTCGGAAACGGCGATCATAGTTCTCTTGCATGCATCCCGGAAAGTGCCACCGGAAAGGCTAAATTATTGGTAAAGGCCAAAGGGGTTTTGGCCGGTGTGGAATTTGCACAACGGGTTTTTGAAGCAGTGGATACGAATTTGGATATGAAAATTTTTTTACCAGATGGCAGCAAAATAGAAAATGGGGATGTCGCTTTCCATGTGTTTGGAAAAAGCAGATCTATTCTTAAAGCAGAACGTCTGGTGCTTAACGGAATGCAGCGAATGAGTGCTATTGCCACCAAAACCCATACCTTCGTGAAGGTTTTGGAAGGAACCCACACAAAAATATTGGACACACGCAAAACCACTCCGGGAATTAGGGTGTTGGAAAAGTGGGCGGTAAAAATTGGAGGTGGCGAAAATCATCGGTTTGGTTTGGATGATATGATCATGTTAAAGGATAACCATATTGATTTTGCCGGCGGAGTTTCCGAAGCTGTAAATAAAACGAAGACTTATTTGAAAGAAAATAAGTTGGATCTGAAGATTATCGTGGAAGCCCGAAATTTGAAAGAAATAAGTCAAATTTTGGAAAATGATGGCGTTTATCGGATTTTGATCGATAACTTTGATTATGATGATACACGGAAAGCAGTCAAAATGATTGGCGATCGTTGTTTGACGGAATCCAGTGGCGGAATTACTTTGGAAACAGCGCGAAAGTTTGCCGAATGTGGCGTAGATTATATTTCCAGCGGTGCGCTGACCCATTCCGTATCTAATTTGGATATGAGTTTGAAAGCTATGTTTTAAAATGATTGCCGTTCTACTCAACGGTTTTAAAGTGCCATATTCGATATATTATGGCCTACGACCTAGCGCTTAAAGCATATAAAATGACCAAAGAAGTAGAGGAGGGACTGAATAAAATACCAATCATAGGTTGGGTTGCCAAAAAAAGCAAGCAGGTGGTTCTTCCTGGACTTGACGGATTAACTCTTTATGATTTTTGGGAACTTTATTCCGTGGGTATCGTGAAAGGAGCTTTTTCCACGCGGGCCAGTTCTATTGCATTTAGCTTTTTTATGGCGATTTTTCCTTTCCTGTTGTTTTTGCTGAATTTGATTCCTTTCATTTGGTTTATTGATGATTTTCAACTGAAGTTTTTGGTTTATATAGAAAGCTTGCTGCCGCCACAAACCACTGGGTTTTTTGATGAGGTTTTTGCTGATATCGCAGCAAATCAACGAGTTGGATTACTTTCTTTCGTATTTTTACTTTCCATTTTTTTAATGGCCAATGGTGTCAATGCTATTTTTGAGGGTTTCGAATCTTCCTATCATTCGCAGATCAACCGCTCGTTTTTTAAGCAATATCTTGTATCTATTTGGGTCTCCGTTATACTGGCATTGTTGTTGTTACTTAATGTGATCATGGCGATATACTTGACTTTTATGATAGAAAATCTCCGGAATTTCAGCTTGTTTTCCAACAGTGTTGCTTGGGTAAAAGTCGGAAGGTATGCGATCATTCTCTTAACAATATATATTGGGGTTGCCACTTTATATTATTTTGGTACCCGGGAAGGCCGTGGCCATAAGTTTTTTTCCATGGGCGCTTTTGCCACCACGTTTCTGATAGTTTTAACAACTTTTCTTTTCGGTATATATATAAATAATTTTAGTTCTTATAACGAATTGTACGGATCTATTGGTGCCTTGCTGATACTGATGGTTTATATTTGGTTGAACTCAAATATCCTTTTACTGGGATTCGAACTGAACGCTTCCCTTGGTTTAATGAGGCTCAAAAAAAATTCCGGATGAATAGATTCTTGAAAAATTTAGCTTTTATCTTTTTATTTTGTTTTGTTTTTGGGGCGAATGCACAATCAATACTCGGAAAATGGAAAACCATAGATGACCGTTCGGGCAAAGCGAAATCTATCATTAAAATTTACGAGAAAGACGGAAAAGTTTTTGGCGATATAGTCCACATCTTTCATAAAATGGAACGAGATACCTGTTCGGCTGGTCTTCAAAAAAGCCATGAATATGTTGGGATGACCATTATCCGAGATATGGAAAAAGAAGGAAATCAGTATGAAGACGGCACGTTTACGGATCCTGGATCCGGAAAGAATTACCAAGCAAAAATTTGGCTCAATGGAGATAATCCCAATATTTTAAATGTGAGGGGATATGTCGGTATTTTTTATCGGACGCAAAATTGGGTGCGGGTAGAATGATTTTTTTTTGCCATCACCTTTAGGAATATTGAATACTAAGTTCAGATTTTTATTTCACATTCAAACACTTCAAAAGAAATTTTCTTTGCATTTTTGCTCTGAAAGAATTTTAAATGAACTATTTCATCGACGTCATTTTACCGCTTCCATTGGAAAAACACTTCACTTATGAAGTAACGAAACTTGAAGCAGAAAAAATCCAAAAGGGAATGCGCGTTGCCGTCCCTTTTGGCAAAACAAAAGTTTACACAGGCGTTGTTGCCAAACTCCACCAAGTTGCACCAACGATCTATACCGCAAAATCCATTGAACAAATTCTGGACGAAAAACCAGTGGTGACAGAACAGCAACTGGCATTTTGGCAATGGATATCAAATTATTATATGTGTTCCGAAGGGGAAATTTTACGTGCCGCTTTGCCGAGTGCATTTTTGTTGGAAAGTGAGACTATCATTGAACTCAATAAAGATTCCACCATTGATGAAGCCGATTTAAATGATGATGAACTTCTGGTTTATGAAGCCCTTTTGAAGCAGTCCTTGTTGAAAATTCAGGAGGTGATGCAGATTTTGGACAAAAAAACCGTGCTTCCGATCATCAACAGATTAGTACAAAAAAATGTGGTGATCGTCAATCAAGAACTTTACAAGCAGTACAAACCAAAATTGGTGCGCTATGTTCGTCTTCACAAAGAATATTTGGCCGAAGGAAAATTAAAAGATTTGTTGGAAGACTTGAACGCGGCCCCAAAGCAACGACAAGTAATATTGAGTTTGTTTTCATTGGGCTCCAAGGGCGAAAAATCCATTAAGGTTTCTGAGCTGGCAAAAAAAAGCGGAGCTTCTACCTCAATAATCAAAGCATTGGTTTCAAAATCCATTTTAGAGGAATATGAAGTGGGTAAAGATCGGGTGGAATTTAAGGGAGGTCCGACGACCAAAGAAATTCATTTGAGCGAAGATCAGCAAACCGCCTTATTAGAAATAGAAGATAATTTTTCTGAACGGAATGTGTGTTTGTTTCACGGTGCGACTTCTTCTGGCAAGACCGAAATTTATATGAAGCTGATTGAAGAAGCCCTCACCAAAGGAAAACAAGTTTTATACCTTCTACCTGAAATCGCTTTGACCACTCAACTTATTTCTCGATTAAGAGCTTATTTTGGCGATGAAGTTTTGGTTTATCACAGTAAGTATTCGGTGAGCGAGCGGGTAGAGGTTTACCAACATATTTTGAACCGCAGTAAAGGTCGAATTGTCATTGGCGCACGGTCTTCCATATTTTTACCTTTTGTGAATTTGGGGTTAATTGTGGTAGATGAATCGCATGAATCCACTTTCAAACAATTCGATCCTGCACCGCGCTATCATGCGCGAGATGCTTCGGTGGTTTTGGCTTCCCTTTTCCAAGCAAAAGTTTTGTTGGGTTCCGCCACTCCGAGTTTAGAAAGTTATTATAATGCGCTTCATCAGAAATATGGATTAGTTTCGCTTTCCACACGTTTCGGAAATATATTGCCGCCGAAAATAGATTTGGTCGATATTAAGGAAAAACATCGAAAAAAACAGATGACCGGCCATTTTTCGGACGTGCTACTTCAGAATATAAATGAAACTTTGGAAAATGGGAAGCAAGTCATTTTGTTTCAGAATCGAAGAGGATATTCACCCATTTTGGAGTGTAATACATGTGGGCATTCGCCCCAATGTCCAAATTGTGATGTGAGTTTAACCTACCATCGACACAACAATCAGTTGCGTTGCCATTATTGCGGATATCATATGGCCAGACAAACAACGTGCATGGCTTGCGGCAGTGCTGAATTGACCACCAAAGGTTTTGGCACTGAACAAATTGAAATGGAACTGAAACCACTTTTTCCCGATCACAAAATTGGGAGGATGGATTTGGACACCACTCGTGGCAAACATGGATATGAACGCATGATTCATGCTTTTGAAAATGGGGAAATGGATATTTTGGTTGGCACACAAATGCTCACCAAAGGGCTTGATTTTAGAAATGTGGACCTAGTGGCCGTGATGAACGCCGATAATTTATTGAATTTTCCCGATTTCAGGGCACATGAACGAAGTTTTCAGTTGTTGCTGCAAGTCGCTGGCCGGGCTGGTAGAACACGCGAGCGCGGAAAGGTTTTGATTCAAACCTATAATCCATTTCACCAAATTTTACAGCAGGTTTCCACTAGTGATTATCTCGGAATGTACCATCAACAAATGGACGAACGGCAAAATTTTAAATATCCACCAATTTACCGGATGATAAAAATTGCTTTTAAAGGAAGGGATTATAATAAAGTGAACGAAGCTTCTGCCTGGTTTGCAAAAAATTTGCGACAAACAATGAAAGAAAATGTACTGGGCCCGGAATTTCCGCCAATTGCGCGAATTAGAAATGAATATTATAAGAATATTATGGTAAAGATTCCACCAAAACAATCTTCTAAAAAAACAAAGGAATATTTGAAGAGAATAATCGCCAGTTATATCGCTATCGCTGCTTTTCGCAGGGTAAGAATTATTTTAACTGTAGATCCCTACTAACATTATTGCTGGTGGAAATATTCATTAGGGCGGCTTGCAATCCCTTTTTCTTATGTCGGCTCAACGGAAGTTTTTCATCCTCTAATTCAACGAATTTGCTGCCGTATTTTTTTACCTTTTTGAGGTTTACGATATAAGATTTGTGAATTCTAAGAAATAATTCGGGAGGAAGTCTTTTTTCAAAAGCTTTCATGGTCGTAAGTACAATATAGGACGAATCTTCCGTTACAATTTTTGCATAATCGCCCATCGCTTTCACATAAAGAAGGCTGTTGACAAATACTTTGTGTTTTTTCAAATTGCTTTTTACGAAGATATAATTTTGTTTATCGCTGTCCATTTCTTTCATAACAATAAACGAAAGCGCTTTATCAATAGCTCTATCAAAACGGCTTTTATCCACAGGTTTTTGGAGGAAATCTACGGCCTCATAATTGAAAGCCTCAAAAGCATATTGGGTTTTTCCGGTTATAAAAATAATGCCGGGCTTATTTTCCAGATCATTGAGCAGATCGAAACCCGATAAAAGGGGCATTTCAATATCCAGAAACACAAGATCCACCGGATTTGTTTTTAAATATTCTTTCGCGTTCACCGCATTGCTGAATTCAAGCACGAGATCCAAAGCGGGATGATTCTTTACAAGTTGCCCAATTATGAGACATTGTAATGGAGAATCATCTACAATGATGCATTTTAATTCTGATTTTGTCATCTTGCGAAGATATGATTAATGGCGCGCTTCAAAGATATAATTTTTTTTGATATTGTTAAGAGCATTTTGGGATAAAACGAAAAAAAATTCCAATAAGCGCGATTTCAAAAAAATTGAAGAAGAGGAATAGTGTTTATTGGAAAAAATATGTACTTTTGCAGCCAATTTTTAAAACAAAATATATGAATCATTATGAAACTGTTTTCATCTTGAATCCCGTTTTATCTGAAGATCAGATAAAGGAAACAGTTAAGAAATTCGAAGATTTTCTTGTTTCTAAAGATGCCAAGATGGTAAACAAAGAAGATTGGGGGCTAAAAAAATTGGCTTACCCAATTCAACACAAAAAAAGTGGATTTTACCACTTATTGGAATACACTGTAGATGGCCAAGCAATTGCGCTGCTTGAAGTATTGTTCCATAGAGATGAACGTGTAATGCGCTGTATGACGGTAAAACTGGACAAACACGCAATTGCTTGGGCAGAGAAAAGGGTGAAAAGAAACAAAGAAAAAGCATAAGTTATGTCAACAATTGAACAACAAGCAAAAGGACAAAAAGAAGGGGAAATCAGATATCTGACCCCTTTGAACATTGAAACATCTAAAACCAAAAAATATGACCGTTTCAAAAAATCCGGTATTAAATATATCGATTATAAAGACGGAGATTATTTAATGGGATTGGTGAACGAGCAAGGAAAATTGTTGCCGAGAAGGCTCACCGGAACTTCTTTGAAAAACCAACGAAAAGTTGCCACAGCCGTAAAACGCGCACGTCATTTGGCATTAATGCCTTATGTGGGCGATCTATTAAAATAAAAAATAGCAACAACATGGAACTGATTTTAAAAAAAAATATTGAAAACCTAGGGTTTACCAATGATATTGTAGAGGTGAAAAATGGATTTGGAAGAAATTTCCTAATTCCTCAAGGCCACGCAATGCTTGCCACACCTTCTGCCAAAAAAGTCTTGGCCGAAACATTGAAGCAACGAGCTTTCAAAGAAAAGAAAGAAGTTGAATCTTCCAAAAAATTAGCTGAAAAAGCGAACTCTTTGGAACTTAAATTGACCACCAAAGCAGGTGCTGGCGACAAAATGTTCGGTAGCATTTCCAGTGCCAATTTGAGTGAGGCGCTTGCTAAAGAAGATATTGAAATCGATAAAAAATACATCACTATTTTGGGTGGAAATATTAAACGTTTAGGGCAATATGAAGCAAAACTGCGGTTTCACCGTGAAGTTATTGCAACACTTGTTTTTGACGTGGTTGCCGAAGCTTAATTGCTTTCAAATTTAATCTATAGCCCGCCTTTCTTAAAAATTGGTGGGCTTTTTTATAGTTAAAATCTAAATCTGCACGTTTTTGAAATCGTTCATTTACAGTGGAAAAGGACTTTTTTCTGAAAGAACTTTTTCGGAAGTAAAAACTTCTACCGGAAATAAAACTGCGAACAAGAAAAACAAAATGAAATACACCAGACTTACCAAAGAACAGTTTGAAGAATTGCAGCCAGAATTCATCAATTTCCTGGCAGCGCAATCTATTACCGCTGAAGAATGGCATGAAATCAAACAAGAAAAACCAGAAGTTGCCGAAGATGAACTAGATATATTTAGCGATTTGGTTTGGGAAGGCATTTTAAACAAAGTCGAATTTTTAGAACATTTTTCAAAACGGCAATTGTTCCTATTTCATATTACTGGGTCTGATATGAATTTAATTGCGATAAAAATTCAAAATGAGGCGATCAATATTCTTACGAAAGAAGGTTATCAATGGTTGCGCGATAATTTAATGGATGAAGATGTAACAATTTACACATCGCAAAAAGCTATTTCAGAGGATAGAAATAAAGATATTTTTGCATTGGTGCAACAGGGTTCAAATATAACCAAAGGCGAACTTTATGCTTATTTTGAACAACTTATGGATTGATTTAACCAAAATCATTCATATCGAAGAGATTCTATCGGGTTTTGTTTTGCTGCTTTTGATGCCGGATAACTGCCTGAAATAATCGCGATAATCAATGAAATAAGAGTGGCCCAAATAATTGCCGCCCATGGGGTTGTGAAAGAAAAATCTGCTGCCGAAGAGACGCCGTACCCAATCAATATTCCAAAAATAATTCCAAAAATCCCGCCCAATTGGCCAATAATAATGGTTTCCATAAAAAATTGCATCGCAATCGTGGACCTCTTTGCGCCCAGGGCTTTTCGGACACCAATTTCCCGGGTGCGTTCCGTGACGGAAACCAACATAATATTCATCAGCGCAATGGAAGATCCGAGAATAGTGATGATGGAAATAATCCATGCCGCAGCATTTAAATAGCCCGTCATTTCGAAAATTTGGTTCAAAAGGCTGTCGCTGTGTTCAATACCGAAATTATTTTCCTCTGCTGGGCTTAAGCGTCGAATGTTCCGAAATGTTATAATTGCTTCGTCTTGGGCCGCTTCCAACATATTTTTATCGCCAATCTTAATGCTGATATTATAATTGATATTTGGAGCGGTGAACATGCTTCGCGCCGCCTGAATGGGAATCAAAACCCGTAAATCCGCATTATTCCCAAAAGTAGATCCTTTGCTTTCCAAAACCCCAATGATCTTAAATTTTCTACCCCGAACCCCGATTGTTTTCCCAATTGGATTGGTTTGTGGGAACAGCGCTTTCTGTATATCCGCGCCGACAACGCAAATGTTAGAGTTGTTTTCGATATCGAAATAAGTGAATCCACGGCCATCCGTTAAATCAAGTCCGGAATTTGATAAAAAGAATTCGTTCACTCCCAAAACCTGCACTTCCGGATCGGTTTTTTTTTCGTCATAATTAATTTCAGCCGAAGCAGTGCCAGTAAACGATATGGAGGTTTGGCTGGTGGGAAAAATATAAGCCTCCTTAAATGCCTTTACTTCCCGGTAGCCTATGACCGGATTCACTTTTTGAATTTCGCCACTTCCTTCCGCCATCACAGTGAATTCATAACGCTGCAAAGTGAAGGTGTTGGCGCCCATCGATGCAAAATTGCTGCTGATGGTGTTTTCCAAAGCGTTTACTGCGCTCAGAATTCCTACCAAAGCTGTAATCCCAATGGCAATGATCAATACGGTCAAAATGGTTCGCAACAATTGACTTTTGATACTGTCAAAAGCAATCCTGACATTTTCGCGGAAAAGTGAAAACATAGTTTGGTGTTGGTTCTAATTTTTTATAAGACGGTCGGCAGCGTGGAAAGTTACTAAAAAAATATATTTTCTTTAGTTATATTTGCTTTTTCAAATATTTCTATGGCACAAAAACCAAGTTTACCCAAAGGCACGCGTGATTTTTCTCCCGAAGAAGTCGCAAAGCGGAACCATATCACCGGAATTATTAAAACAAATTTTGAAAAGTTTGGTTTTCGACCTATAGAAACACCGAGTTTTGAAAATAGCGAAACCTTAATGGGCAAATATGGCGAAGAAGGGGATCGGCTGATTTTTAAAATTTTGAATTCTGGTGATTTTTTATCAAAGGTGGATGAGGAATGTTATCGTGAAAAAAACAGTCTGAAAATCACTTCAAAAATCTCTGAGAAGGCACTCCGTTACGATCTCACTGTTCCTTTTGCACGTTATGTGGCACAACACCAAAATGAACTCGATTTTCCTTTCAAACGCTATCAAATCCAACCTGTTTGGCGCGCAGATCGTCCGCAGAAAGGACGTTTTCGGGAATTTTATCAGTGTGACGCTGATGTGGTGGGAAGTACCAGTTTATGGCAGGAAGTGGATTTTGTTCTATTATATGACAAGGTTTTTTTTGAACTGGGACTGAAAGGTACGCACATTAAATTAAACCATCGGAAAATTCTTTCCGGCTTTGCCGAAGTGATCGGTGAAACTGAAAAACTGATCGATTTTACCGTGGCTTTGGACAAATTGGACAAAATAGGGGAGGGTGGAGTGAAAAATGAAATGCTCGGAAAGGGCATAAATCAAGAAGCACTCGATAAAATTCAACCTATTTTCGATATTCGTGGTGATTTTGCGGAGAAAATTGCTAGATTAAAAGAAATTTTGAAAGATTCTGCCATCGGACAAGAAGGTATTCGCGATCTCGAATTTATTAATGAAGCCATTAAAACTATTTCCCTGAAGGCATCGGTTTTGGAATTGGATGTCACTTTGGCACGGGGCCTGAATTATTACACAGGAACAATTTTGGAAGTTGCTGCTCCCGATATTGTAAAAATGGGTTCTATTGGCGGCGGTGGCCGTTATGACGATTTGACGGGAATTTTCGGACTGAAGGATTTAAGCGGTGTGGGAATTTCTTTTGGTTTGGATCGTATTTATTTGGTGCTGGAAGAAATGAATTTATTTCCCAATAAATTGGGTGAAAACACAAAGGTTCTTTTTCTAAATTATGGAAAAAAAGAAGCGTTGTATTGCTTACAGGCCGTGAATAAATTACGGAATTTGGGCATTTCGGCGGAATTATATCCAGATGCCACCAAAATGAAAAAACAAATGAATTATGCGAACAAGCGCAATGTTCCTTACGTGGTTTTGGCCGGAAGCAAGGAAATGGAAAAAAATATTTTTACGTTAAAGAATATGGTTTCAGGCGAGCAGTTTCAAGTTGATTTTGAGGAATTGGTTACGAAAATAAAACTCTAGTATTTTATTTTTCGTAATCGTAATTCACCATCCATTGTATCCCGAACTTATCGATCATCATTCCAAATAAAGCGCCCCAAAAAGTTTTCTCCAAAGTCATGGTAATCTTTCCGGCATTGGAAAGTTTTTCGAAAATCCCCTTGGCTTCCACTTTGCTTTTGCAATTTATGGAAATGGAAATGTTGTCTCCTTGAACGGCGGATTGTCCAAAAACTTCAGAAGTGTCGCTTCCCATTAAAATGGTTTCATCACTTATCGGCAATGTAATATGCATGATTTTTTTGCTTTCAGAAGCGGGAATTTCAATCCCATCTGTGGGTGGCATGTCGCTGAATCTGCCTACAAAAGGGAATTCACCTCCGAAAACAGATTTATAAAATGTAAAAGCTTCTTCACAATTACCGTTGAAAGTCAAATAAGGATTTACTGTCGCCATGAGTTCGATAGATAGGTTTTGAAGTGCAAATCTATACAAATTAAATCAATCATTTTC
>JBDNFD010000008.1:0-15744 GCA_041689995.1 Flavobacteriaceae bacterium
CGGTAGAAGAGTAGAGTTGAAAATAAAATATAGGTCGCATAGCTCAGCTGGATAGAGCATCACGCTTTTTGGCGTGACGGTAGAAGAGTAGAGTTGAAAATAAAATATAGGTCGCATAGCTCAGCTGGATAGAGCACCTGCCTTCTAAGCAGGCGGTCGCAGGTTCGAATCCTGCTGCGATCACGGTAGAGGCTGTCAAAAAAAAGACAGTCTTTTTTGTTTCTATAAACTACTTTTACCCCTTCTCAACGCAGCGTTGCTTTCAATTTGGTTTCAAATTCCGTTTGGAGTTTGCTCATTATTTTATCCACTTGTTTGTCAGTTAACGTCTTGTTTTCATCGGAAAAGATGAAACTGGCGGCGTAGCTTTTTTTGCCATCCGGAAGGTTCTTTCCTTCATACACATCGAACAAGTTGATTTCCTTCAATAATCTTTTTTCACTTTGCCTTGCAATTTCTTCAATTTCCCCAAAGCTTAAAGCTTCATCTACCAATAGGGCAAAATCCCTTCGTACCCTCGGAAACTTTTCGAGTGGGATGAATTTTGTTTTTTGCTTTTTTGCAAGTAGAAGGATTTCATCCCAAAATAAATCGGCAAAAAGTACTTCTTTTTCAATATCGAAATATTTTGTGATACTTCTTTTCACCGGCCCAAACTCCGCCAATTTAGTTTTTTGAACATGGACTTGCAATTCTTCCGCGAAGGATCCAGTTTGTATCGGGGAGAAGCTCGCTCCTTTTATTCCCAAGCCTTCCAAAATGCTGGCCAAACAGCCTTTCAAATAAAAGAAATCCACTTTTTCGGAAGGTGTTTTCCAACTTTCAGGGCTGCGGTTTCCGGTCAATAAAAGCGTCAAATGCTTCTTTTCCGTGGTTCCGGTTTCTGTTTTGTGATAGGTTTTTCCGAATTCAAAAAGTTTTAAATCACTGTTCTTCCGGTTCAGATTATACGAAATGGCCTCCAAACCTGAAAATAGCATGGATTGCCGCATAACGGCAAGATCTTGGCTTAGCGGATTTAAAAGATGGACGCTGTTTTCTTTGGCCAAACTTTCATCTAATGAAACATAGGATGCGGTGGTCAAGGAATTCGCCATCATTTCATAAAATCCTTGAGCGACCAACTGATCGCCAATCGAATTTTGAAGTTTATGATCGTCGAATTTTGAAGAATTGGCGATAGAAGCATTCAGCTTTTTGGTGAAAGCTACATTGTTATAACCATAAACCCGCAAAATTTCTTCGATGACATCAATTTCTCGGTGCACGTCCACACGATACGCCGGAATATCCAATCCCATTCCACTTTCCGTTACGTTTAGCACTCGGATTTCCAAGGATGCCAAAATGGATTTTATGGTGTTTTCTTCCAATTTTTGACCAATAAGTTTATTGATCTTGTCATAGGAAAGAAAAACTTGAAAGTCTTCGATTTTTTTGGGGTAGAAGTCATCTAAATCACTGCTCACATCGCCCCCGGCAATTTCCTGAATCAACAGGGCAACCCTTTTCAAGGCATAACCGGTAATATTGGGATCTACACCGCGTTCGAAACGAAAAGAGGCATCGGTGTTCAGGCCGTGTCTTTTAGCTGTTTTCCGAATGCTGACCGGATTAAAATAGGCGCTTTCAACAAAGATGGAAGTGGTGTTTTCTGTGATTCCAGTATTCAATCCGCCCAAAATCCCCGCAATGCACAAAGCTTTGTTGCCATCGCAAATCATAAGGTCTTTCTCGTTCAATTCGCGTTCCACGCCGTCCAGCGTGGTAAATTTTGTCCCTTGTGGTAAGGTTTTTACCACTATTTTTTTATCGGCAATTTTTTCTGCATCGAAAGCATGAAGCGGTTGTCCGAGGCCGTGCATCACATAATTGGTGGCATCGACCACATTGTTTTTCGGAATAATTCCTATAGCTCGCAACCGGTTTTGCAACCACATTGGCGAGGCTTTTATTTTAATTCCCGAAATGGTGAGGCCACAATAGCGTGGCACCAGTTCATTATTTTGAATTTCGATGGAGATTTTATTGCTCCGGTTTCCAATATGAAAATTCCCTATGGAAGGGGTTACCAAGTGAACATTTTGCTTTTTTTGTGCCATCCCGGCTTTCAAATCGCGAGCCACGCCCCAGTGGCTCATTGCATCGGCACGGTTTGGGGTAAGTCCGATTTCAAAAACCTGATCATTCTCCACCTTGAAGATTTCCGTTAGTAAAGTGCCCGGTTTTATTTTCTTGTCCAAAACCATAATGCCGTCATGGCTTTTTCCCAATCCGAGTTCATCTTCGGCGCAAATCATTCCATGACTTTCTTCCCCGCGTATTTTTCCTTTTTTAATTTTGAAAGCTTCCCCATTTTCGTCGTACAAAGTGGTGCCGATTGTTGCTATTGGAACTTTTTGTCCTTGTGCCACATTGGGAGCGCCACATACAATTTGAAGAATTTGCGGCCCAATATCGACAGTGGTGATTTTCAACCGGTCTGCATTTGGATGTGGCAAACAAGTGAGAATTTCCCCGACCACAATTCCTTTGAGGCCGCCTTTTACCGACTCGTAGGTTTCGATACCTTCCACTTCCAGTCCAAGGTCGGTCAACAGTTTTCCGATCTCTTCCGCCGGCCAATCGGTATTGATGAATTGTTGCAACCAGTTGTACGAAATTTTCATAAAAATCCGGATTTTTTCGGTGGGCAAAGATAGCCAAAATCAATTCAGGATTTGGGGGAACGCATCCAGAATTTAACGATCTTTTATTTTTTTTTCACCTATTCAGTTCCTATTATTTCCTTGAGCCGGATTAATAAATCACATAAACACGCGACTTGACTTTATCCTGCAAGGTCTTTTTTTTGACCTTGTAGGTTTGATTTACAACTAAGAAATAAACTTACAAGCCTGCCTCGCCGTCAGGCAGGGTTTTTGAAACCTTGGAATTTCAGAAAACCCTCACTTTTCGAAAAAAAAGTAACGTAAGCATAAATTATTCTTAAAATTTCGGTTTTTATCATAGATGAATTATAAAATTCGAATTCACCGCTTCATTTTATGCTACCTTTAAAACTTAAACAGAAAAATAAAAATAATATGGAATCCAACGAAAATAAAACGAAATGGACAATTGATCCCGCACATAGTGAGATGATGTTCAAAGTGAAACATTTGATGATCACCAATGTGAAAGGGGAATTTAGAAAATTTGATGCGCAAATCCTTTCCAACGGTGATGATTTCAGTGATGCTAAAATTACGGCAACAGTTGATACCTCTTCGGTTTTTACCAATAATACAGATCGGGACGAACATTTAAAAAGTACTGATTTTTTCGATTCGGAAAAACACGGTAAGCTACATTTTGAAAGTACCGAGGTGAAAAAAGTGGACAACGATAATTATAAGCTAAAGGGCGATTTGAGCATGAAAGGAAAGACCAAAGAAGTGACTTTGAATGTTGAATTTGGCGGAATTATGAAGGATCCGCAAGGAAATGAAAAAGCCGGATTTTCGCTTAAAGGAAAGATAAACCGAAAAGATTGGGGCCTTAATTGGAATGCAAATTTGGAAGCTGGCGGTGTTTTGGTGAGTGATGAGGTGCGAATTATGATCGAGGCGCAGTTTGTGAAAAAGTAGGTATAAAATAGGATTATATCATGCGAATAAAAAAGATTGAACTTGTCATATCGCCGCCCGCAGCACATTATGTCGGAGACGGATTTCGGGTTCATAATTTCATTCCGAGCGGCTATCATCTGGATATGCAACGAATGGATCCGTTCATTTTACTGGATTACAATTCAAAATTTCATTTTCCACCTTCCGAAAAACCAAAAGGCGTGGGCGTGCATCCGCATAAAGGTTTCGAAACGGTAACAATTGCCTACAAAGGTAAGGTGGCTCATCACGACAGCAGTGGCGGAGGTGGCATTATTGGCGAAGGCGATGTGCAATGGATGACAGCCGCTTCGGGTGTTTTGCACAAAGAATATCACGAAGAAAATTTCAGCAAAACCGGAGGGGATTTCCAAATGGTGCAGTTGTGGGTGAACTTGCCCGCGGAACACAAGAAATCAAAACCCAAATACCAAGCAATTTCCCATCAAAACGTGCACAAATATGAGCTTCCAGATAAGAATGGAACTATTGAAGTAATTGCCGGAAAATATAAAAATGTAGAAGGATCGGCTTTCACTTTCACACCGGTAAACCTTCAGAATGCGCGCTTGAAAAAGAATGCCCAAGCAGAATTTTCCTTTCCTGCACATTACAATACCGCTTTGTTGGTGATCGAAGGAAAAATAAAAGTGAACGGGGAAGAAATCTTGGACCAAGATTATTTGGCCTTATTTGAAAATGAAGGGGAAACATTCAGTATGGAAGCTTTGGAAGAAAGTGTGGTTCTGGTTCTAAGTGCGGAACCATTGAACGAACCCATCGCCGCACAAGGGCCATTTGTGATGAATACCCGAGAAGAATTGAAACGAGCTTTCGAGGATTTCAATTCCGGCAAGTTTGGATATTTGGCGGATTGAAAAATGAATGTATTATTTGACAAGGATTTTCATTAAGAATATGTACAAATTAAAAGTAATTATCGCCAGTATCCGTCCGGAACAAAAAGGTTCGCTTGTGGCAGATTGGTTTTCCGTACATTTATTCTGTTGCTTTTGAGATTGGCGTAATCTGCGCATATTGATCTGCGAATATCAGCGAGAAAAACCACGAAGTCGCAAAGAATAATTGTCGTAAAGAATCGCTTTGTGCCCGTTGCGCTACCTTTGCGCACTTTGCGGTTAAAATATTTGAATCGAAACGAATAAATCAAGAACCGCAATGGGAAAATTACCGTAATTTTATGGCCTTGTCTGCAACTGTGGAATTTATTGAAAAAATGAAAAACCCCTTACTTCTTTTACTTTTAATCCTTACTTTTCCGCTATTTTCGCAACAAAATCAAGTTGTGGATTTTATCAGAGCCGATGCCGCGGTTGAATTATTTCCCTCAGAAAAAATGCTTAAAGGCAAGGTTCAATATGAATTTAAAATATTTCAACAGACCGATTCCATTTATTTAGATGCTAAAAACATGGTTTTTTCACCTTCGGGGAAATCAACAAATAAAATCAAATTGTCTTCCACAGATGAAAAATTGTGGCTGATTTATCCTTTTGAAACTGGAAAAACTTATAAAGTCGAATTTTTATACTCGGCCAAACCTTCCCGTACAATGTATTTTGTGGGTTGGGAAGATTCGGGAAGCAATCAAATTTGGACGCAGGGCCAAGGCAAAAAAACCTCTTATTGGCTACCAAGTATCGACGATTTGAACAAAAAGATTGAATTCGATTTATCCATTTCCGCACCGAAGGAATATGAAGTGATCGCTAACGGGATTTTAAAAAACAAAACGAAACTCTCAGATTCCGTTACCACTTGGAATTTCGATATGGAACATCCCATGAGCAGCTATTTAGTAGCGCTGGCCGTGGGCAAATACAGTTCTAAAAACATTTTTTCTGAAAGCGGGGTTCCTATTAAATTGTTTTATGAACCGAAAGATTCGCTGAAAGTGGAACCGACTTATCGCCACTCAAAAGAGATTTTTGATTTTTTGGAAAATGAAATCGGGGTTGCTTTTCCCTGGCAGGATTATAAACAAGTGCCGGTGCGCGATTTTTTGTATGCCGGAATGGAAAACACGACCTTGACTATTTTTGCCGAAGCTTTTGTTATCGATTCCACGGCATTCATCGATCGAAATTTTGTAAATGTGAACGCGCATGAACTTGCGCATCAATGGTTTGGCGATTATGTGACCCAAGCTTCCGATGCCGATCATTGGCTGCAGGAAGGTTTTGCGACCTATTATGCCTTATTGGCGGAAAGGCAGATTTTTGGCGATGATTATTATTATTTCAAACTGTACCAAACCGCGGAACAATTGAAATCGCAAAGTGATGAAGGCAAAGGCGAATCTTTGTTGAACCCGAAAGCGAGTTCGTTGACATTCTATCAGAAAGGGGCGTGGGCGCTACATATTTTGCGCGAGAAAATTGGAAACGATGCTTTTCGAAAAGCGGTGAAAAATTATTTGGAGAAAAACCCTTATAAAAATGTCACTACCGCCGATTTTATTTTGGAAGCCGAAAAGAGTAGCGGGATGGATCTTTTCGGCTTTGAAAAAAACTGGTTGCAACAAACCGCATTTCAGGCAGATGAAGCGCTAGCATCATTGCGAAAATCAACTTTTATGGTTTCGTTTTTGAATCTTGCGGCAATGCGTGAAAGTGATTTTCAGGATAAAAAACAGAATTTGTCCGAGGCTTTAAATTTTCCGGTGAACGATTATTTAGGGCAAGAAGCCGTTCAGCAGTTGTCGAAAGAAGCTTTTTCAAAAGAAATTTTACCGCTCTATAAAAAAGCATTTGCCTCGGAAAATATATTGGTTCGGCAAGCGATAATTACTTTTACCGAAAATATTCCCAAGGAATTGCAGCCGGAATATGAATCTTTGTTGAAAGATGATTCTTATTTCACAAAAGAAAAAGCACTTTTATTGTTATGGCTGAATTTTCAAGAAAAGCAAAGCACCTATCTCGATGCCACCGAGGGAATTGAAGGTTTTCCGGATAAGAACGTAGAATTGCTTCGGTTGACGCTGAATTTGGTCACCCCGAATTATCACCCCGAAAAGAAGAAAGCTGTTTTTAAGAAATTATCTGCTTATACTTCCCCTGAATTTGCCTATCCAATCCGCGAGAATGCCTTTGGTTATTTGTATCAAATCAATACTTTTACCGCACAAAATTATAAGGATTTGTTGCAAGGTTGTGTTCATCCGGTATGGCGGTTCCAAAAATTTTGTCGGGAACTTTTGGATGAATTATTGGAAGATGCCGATCATCGGGAAAATTTAAAAAATATCTTGGAGGGGTTTCCGCAAAATCAACAGCAAATTTTAAACGAAAAACTGAACTGAATATGCGCGCATTGGTAATATCGGGAGGAGGGAGCAAAGGAGCTTATGCCGGCGGTGTAGCACAACATTTGATCCAAGAGCAAGGCAAAAAATACGATTTATTACTGGGATCTTCCACCGGAAGTTTATTGATTCCTCATTTGTCCCTTGGGAAAGTGGAAAAGCTGCACCGAATTTATACCAATGTGAACCAAAATAGCATTTTTAGTCTAAATCCCTTTGTGACTCGGAAAAAGGGTAATCGGGAATATGTGACCATCAACTATTTCAATACGCTGCTTCAATTTCTCAAAAAGAAGCGCACATTCGGCGAAAGTAGAAATCTGCGAAAAACCATTCGCAAAGATTTTTCCAAACAAGAATTTTTGGCAGCCAAGAATTTGGTGAAAGATATTGTGGTCACGGTTTCCAATTTGACCAAAAATCAGGTGGAATATAAATCCATCAACGATTTTGACTATGACGAATTTTGTGATTGGGTATGGATTTCGTGCAATTATGTGCCTTTTATGAGCTTGGTGACCCTGAACGGTTGCGAATATGCCGACGGCGGATTTGGTTGTTTGGTGCCAATTCGGGAAGCAATAAAGCGCGGTGCCACCGAGGTTGATGCCGTTATTTTGGAATCGGAAAATATGGAGCAAAACAAGGTTTTGGGAAAAAATCCTTTTTCCTTGATGGTGAACCTTTTCGGATTTATGTGGGACCAAGTGCGTTATCACAATGTGATGGAAGGGCAGTTGGCCGCGTTGAACAAAGATGTGGTTCTCAATTTATATTATACGCCCAGCCGTTTGACGGAAAACTCCCTTATTTTCAACAAGAAATTAATGACAAATTGGTGGCAACAGGGATTTGATTATGCTGCCGAAAAATATAAATCCCAGTTGGAAAACGATCTATAGTTTGAATAGCTTCATTTTTTGCCAACTTACAAATTATACCATCAATCTACCAAAGTTTCCCTACTTCATTTTTGATATACGCCAATCCAGCTTCGCTTGGCGCTGAATGATCGAATAAATCCGTTAGAATTGTTTCGCGCAACTTGTTCGGCGAATCAACTTTTTCGCTCATATTGCTTTTTCGAATAATTGAGATCGTGGCATTTTTGGATGCTTTGATCGCGCTCCAACACTGTTCCGATATATAGATTTGTTGTGCCAAATTATGTTCGAATTCCTGCTCAATATTCTTGATGAGCAAATTTTCATAATCGAATTTATCGTCGCCCACGGGTTTTATCCGCAGCAATAAGTTTCCCGGGGAAATTCGTTCTAGAAATAATGCCATGCGTTCATAAGCTTGCAAGCGCAACGGCAATGCCTTTTTCTGATTTTCTTTCCGGATTAAAAAATTGCGGCGTTTATTTTCATTTTCAATATGAAGCTTGAAAAAGTAATAGGAAACAGCTCCAACGATCAGGGATGGTAATATGTAAAAGATCAATTGGATAAAATCGATATCGTTCATGGGAATAGTTTTGTTTCTGTGTAATAGCTCCAAAATTAGGCTCTATATTATTTTGCATGCGTAATATATTTTTCTCTAAAAACGATTGTATTAGTTAAAATTCATTTCTTCCCCATTAATTCTTCTTTGTGTACTTTGTGCTTTTCTTTATGCGCTTTGCGGTTAACACTTTCAACCACAAGTATCTCAATGTTTTTTGAAAAGTTCGCAGTGCTTAAATCATCTTATTTTCAACCCGTTAAAATCCACCTAAAATCATATAAAGCTCAAAATTATTGTTTCCCAAAATTATGAAAACAGCGAAAATAAGGATATTTTAAAATGAAAGTAAAAAAAATCGGGAAAACCTATTGGGTCGTCCCGACTGATTTTGATCACGGATTTCTGCGTTTTTTGCGTTCGGCTTCTTTCGATTCCTTTTTTGTTTTTTCTTCTTTCGCCTCCCTTTCTGTTTTTTTTGAAGGAGTTTGGGAGTCTTTTCCCGTTTTCACGTTTGATTCCTTTTCTATTTTTTGACCGGGAGTATGTTCGTGGTTCCTTTTTTTGCTCTCCGGGCTTTTTGAAGGTTCCGTTGCGGAAGTTTCTTCGGTTTCCACTTCTTTGGTTTTCGTGATTTCACCTTGGTTATGGGTGCTTTCTTTTTTCCTGTATTCCGCGCCAAGATATTCAGAATTGTATAAGGTTTCCGTCGATTCAAAAGGAACTTCGGCTTTGTGGTAAAAGAAGGTTTGTGCCAAAGTTTTCGTCAAGTTCTTATCGCTGGAATTGATATCCACGTCGTCCATTGTGAATTGGCATGGATGTTCGTAGCCGCAAGCATAGGTGATTTCCAACAACTCTTTTTTGAACTTCGTGAAATAATAATTCACCCTTTCGGCTTTGTCCTTAACGTCCAATCCTGCTTGCAACCATTTACTTTGCGTCGCTACGCCCGTCGGACAGGTATTCAAATGGCATTGCTGTGCCTGAATGCACCCGACGCTCAACATCGCTTCGCGGGCGACATTAATAAGGTCGGCACCCATTGCAAAAGCCATAATTGCTTTGGCGGGGAAACCTAGTTTTCCGCTTGCTATAAAGACAATTCGTTCCGTTAGGCCTTCATCCAAGAATATGCGGTACAAATCTGTAAACGCATTAATAAACGGAAGGCCAACGTGGTCTGCAAAACTTGGTGGTGCCGCTCCGGTTCCGCCTTCGCCGCCGTCAACGGTAATATGATCTGGTCCTCTTCCGGTTTCCTTCATGATTTTTGCCAATACTTTCCATTGTTTCTTTTGGCCAATCGCAGCTTTTATTCCCACGGGAAGACCGGTTTTTTCAGCGATATCTTCCACAAAATCCGCCAATTCTGACATGGAGCTAAATGCGGTATGATAAGGAGGTGAAACCACATCATATTTCATGGAAACGTGACGAATTTTAGCAATTTCGGTAGTGATTTTAGATTTAGGCAAAACCCCTCCGATACCCGGTTTGGCACCTTGTGACAATTTAATTTCAATAGCGCGGATCTGTGGATTTTCGTTCACCAACTTCACCATTTTCTCCATATCGAAGCCGCCATCTTCTGTTCGTACCCCAAAATATCCTGTTCCAAATTGAAAAACAACGTCTGCACCTTGTTTGTGGTAGGGCGAAAGTCCACCTTCACCGGTGTTGTGGTAAGCCCAAGATTTTTTGCAGCCCCGGTTCATAGCCATAATGGCATTGGCCGAAAGGGAACCAAAACTCATGGCGGAAATATTGATGATGGAGGCCGGTCGGAAAGGTCTTTTCCGCTTATTGAACGCGCCCATAACTTTGGCGCAAGCCACAAAATAAGGGTCTATTCGATCTGGATGCTCACTTTTCATTTGATAGGGAAGCACCGCATTATTGATAAAAATATAGTTTGGTTTCAGAATGTCGCGGTCCGTGCCGAAACCTTCATAGTTATTTTGATTTTTGGCCGAAGCATAAATCCAACCGCGTTCGATTCTGTTAAAAGGCAGTTCTTCGCGGTTGCTGGTGACAATATATTGCCGAAGTTCGGGTCCAATTTTTTCCAACATATATCGCAGATGGCCGACAATGGGAAAATTGTGGGTTACCGTATGACGTCTGTTCAGGAAAACATCATAAAAGACCAACAGAAGCAAAAAAATCAGGATCCAAGCCCACCAATGAATATTCCCCAAAAATTCTAATATGTCGTTCATGTTTTACTATTTTGTTCAGGCTTTAAATTTATTTATAAGAATTGAGATCCATTCGATTTCTATAATATTTTATAAAAGTTTCTTTTTTCCGAATTCCTATTTTTAACCCTCAAACTTGTCCTGAATAAATTACTTTCAGCAGTTCCGAAAGTTGATCTCATTAGAAAGTTGATTTTTTTGAATGCAATTTTTAAGAAATAAAGATATTTAAAATTTATGGTTGTGAAATGTTTTTAAGGATACTTTAATAAGTGTTGAAAAACTATTCCACAATAATTTTGTTCACGAGTGTCTTTTCATCCGTAATCAGTTTCACCAAATAAATTCCCTTGGCAAATTGTGATAAATCAATTTGCATCACAGGCCCAAATTCTTTCACCAATTTTCCATGCAGATTGAAAAGTCTTATTTTTTCGACCTCTTTATTATCGATAAAAATTTTTCCAGAAGTGGGATTGGGGTAAAGAACAGTTTTGTTGAGGGGTTTTATTTCTTTAATTCCCAAAATATAGCCAGCAACAAAAACGGAGTCTATAAAAAAAGATTCAACGTCAGGAGAATAAACGGCGGTGACATGTGCCCAGAAAGGAGCGGGTTCAAGAAAGCTAAGCGGACAATTATAATAAGGTTGGTTATTGAGATCGTTTGTAAGATAATAAAGAGAAGTTTCTGTCTGAAATCCATAGAATTCATTTCCACGATAAATATTGTAACCAACTAAAGAATTGTCTGATGGAGTTGGAGGTTCCCAAGCCAATTCAAATTGCTGGGAGCCTTCAGCATACCATCCATTATAATATAAATTTTCTACTGGACTGATTTGTCCAAAACTTTCCATTAATGAAAAGAAAGCAAAAATGATCAAAATTGTAATTTTCTTCATGACTTTGATTTTTTGGTTTTTCAATACTTAAAAGTAGTCAAAAAAAATAGGAAATATTAATTACCGTTTTCTATTTGGAAAATAATGGCATTTCAAACTTTCCCAGAAGTTCTTTTTTGGTTAAATTCACCCTTTGAAACAACGCAAAGAAATTGGAAAAATATCTCGCTGAATTAAATGAAGCCCAACGCGCTCCCGTCCTTCAAAAAGAAGGGCCGATGATTATCATTGCCGGTGCCGGATCGGGGAAAACCCGAGTGCTGACTTACCGCATTGCATACCTGATGAGCCAAGGAGTGGACGCGTTCAATATTCTCGCGCTTACATTTACCAACAAAGCTGCCCGGGAAATGAAAAAACGTATTTCCGAAATAGTGGCAAGCACTGAAGCAAAAAATTTGTGGATGGGTACGTTCCATTCTGTTTTCGCCAGATTGCTGCGTGCCGAAGCAAGCAAATTGGGCTATCCTTCCAATTTTACCATTTATGATACCCAAGATTCCCAGCGGTTGGTTTCGGCCATTATCAAAGAAATGGGACTGGATAGGGATATTTATAAATACAAGCAAATTTTTTCCCGAATTTCTTCTTACAAAAACAGCTTAATTACTGTAAAAGCATATTATCAAAACCCTGAATTGCAAGAAGCCGACGCCATGGCGAAACGTCCGCGGCTGGGTGATATCTATAAAAATTATGTTGACCGGTGTTTCAAAGCTGGAGCGATGGATTTTGATGATCTCTTGTTGAAAACCAATGAAGTGCTAACGCGTTTTCCGGAAGTTTTGGCGAAATACCAAGATCGGTTTCGGTATATTCTTGTGGATGAGTATCAGGATACGAACCATTCCCAATATTTGATCGTGCGGGCTTTGAGCGATCGGTTTCAGAATATTTGCGTAGTTGGCGACGATGCCCAAAGTATTTATGCGTTCCGGGGGGCGAATATCAATAATATTCTGAATTTTCAACGTGATTATGAGGAGGTGCAATCTTATCGTTTGGAACAAAATTATCGTTCGACAAAAAACATTGTGAACGCGGCCAATTCGATCATTGAGAAGAACAAAACCAAATTGGAAAAAATTGTTTGGACCGATAATGACGAAGGCGGAAAAATTATTGTCAACCGTTTATTGACCGATGGTGAGGAAGGCCGATTTGTGGCGAGTTCCATTTTTGAGAATAAAATGAAGAACCAAATGCGAAACGGCGATTTCGCTATTTTATACCGGACGAACGCGCAAAGCAGGGCAATGGAAGATGCCTTGCGGAAAAAAGATATTCCATATCGGATTTATGGCGGACTTTCCTTCTACCAACGGAAGGAAATCAAAGATGTTCTTTCCTATCTTCGGTTGGTGATCAATCCGAAAGACGAGGAGGCATTGAAGCGTGTGATCAATTATCCGGCTCGCGGAATTGGCGACACCACCATGGACAAACTCGTTTTGGCTGCAAATCATTATAATAAGTCCATTTTTGAAGTGATTCAAAATATCTCGAAAATTGACCTGAAAATCAATTCCGGAACAAAAAACAAGTTGGTGAATTTTGTGAACATGATTGGAAGTTTTCAAGTTTTGAGCCAAGAAAAAGATGCGTTTACAGTTGCGGAAACTGTTGCTCGAAAAACCGGTTTGATACAAGAACTCAAAAAAGATGCAACCCCGGAAGGAATAACACGAATTGACAACATTGAAGAACTTTTGAACGGGATCAAAGACTTCGTGGAAGGACAAACGGACCCCGAGAATTCTGGGGGAGGTGCCACTGGTTCTTTAACCGAATTTTTGGAAGATGTCGCCCTCGCCACCGATTTGGACAAAGATACCGGAGACGATGATCGGGTGGCTTTAATGACCATTCACATCGCAAAGGGATTGGAATTTCCGTACGTATATATTGTCGGTTTAGAGGAAGATTTATTTCCTTCGGCCATGAGCATGAGCACGCGCAGCGAACTGGAAGAAGAACGGCGTTTGTTTTACGTGGCGCTCACCCGGGCCGAAAAGCAAGCATATTTGAGTTACGTGCAGTCGCGTTATCGCTGGGGAAAATTGGTGGATGCGGAACCCAGTCGGTTCATTGAGGAAATCGATGAGAAATACCTCGATTATATGATGCCGCAAGATGATTACCGCTATAAATCAATGATTGATAAAGATATTTTTGATGAGGTGGACAAGAGCCGACTTCGTCAAACAAAACCCATTTCGGGGAAACCACCACGGGGAAATATGAGCAGTTCGCCGAGTCACAAACCATCGGAAGAACAATTACAGAAATTGCGCCGATTGCGGCCTGCCGGTTCCGCAAGCCCCCAAGCTTCCAAACCCATGGATTTAGAAGAAAATCAAGTGGTGGAACATTCTCGTTTTGGTCGCGGAAAAGTTTTGGCGATAAATGGCGCAGGACAGGATAAAAAAGCAGAAATAGATTTTGAAAATGGCGGACTTAAAAAATTATTGCTCAGGTTTGCCAAGCTGAAAATTGTAGATTAACGATTTAGGATTAACGATTAACGATTGAAGATTAACGATTGAAGATTAACGATTGAAGATTAACGATTGAAGATTAACGAATTAAGATTAACGAATTAAGATTAACGAATTAAGATTTAAGATTTAAGATTAACGATTTAAGATTATTAGAATAAGCCAATAACCCAATAACCAAGAAACCATGGCAGAACTGATCAGAATTTACGAAGAAAATCCTTCCGCAGATGAAATCAAAAAAGTAGTGAAGGTGCTGAAAAAGGGCGGACTGATTATTTATCCCACTGACACCGTGTATGGTTTAGGGTGCGATATCACCAATACCGCAGCTATGGAAAAGATTGCACGATTGCGTGGCGTGAAACTCGCGAAGGCCAATTTTTCCTTTATTTGTGAAAATTTGAGCAATCTTTCGGATTATGTGAAACAAATCGATTCCGCAACGTTTAAAATTTTAAAACGAAACCTTCCTGGGCCATATACTTTTATTCTTCCAGCGGGAAACAATCTTCCAAGCGTTTTCAAAAAGAAAAAAGCTGTGGGTATTCGGGTGCCGGACAATAATATTTGCCAAGCAATTGTTCATGAATTGGGAAATCCTATTATTTCCACCTCCATTCACGATGAAGATGACGTGATCGAATATACCACCGATCCTGAACTGATTTTGGAAAAATGGGGGAATCAAGTGGATATTGTCATCGATGGTGGTTATGGGGATAATGTGGCTTCCACGATTGTCGATCTCACTACCTCTGAGCCGGAAATTATTCGGGAAGGAAAAGGGAATGTTGAGATTTAGTTTTCAGTAGGCAGTGGCTGTTTCCCGTGCTCTGTAATTAGTTGGAAGTTATCAATAGTCAATAATCAATGATAGGGGAATAATTAATTAGGTGCAACATATTGAAAAAAGAGGGTATAAGGTGAACTTAATAATCAATTTATTTCAAATGGAATTGAAGCAGAAATTCCTGACACCAATAAAAAATTCAAAAATTGCCCAATTATTCTTCCTAGTAAACAAAGGCGGAATTGTTTTTTTTGTAAATTTATCATTCACTGAGATTAATTATGGCAAAAAGCAGAATATTAAATGTCAATGAATCTACAATAACTGTTATTCATCAAAATGAAACTGATTATATCAGCCTGACCGATATGACCGTTTCTTTTCGGGAAGGTAGCGGACTAATCGGAAAATGGATAACCAATAAAAACACAATGGAATATTTGGGGGTTTGGGAGAAGATCAACAACCCGAATTTTAATTACCCCGAATTCGGGGTAATTCGACAAGAGGCAGGAACCAACAGGTTTATAATGTCTGCTGGTCAATGGATTGGGCGTACAAAATCAATCGGAATGATTGTTAAAGCAGGGCGTTATGGGGGAACTTATGCTCACAAAGACATTTCTTTCCATTTTGCGATGTGGCTTAGTCCTGAATTTCAGATTTATTTAGTTAACGAGTTTCAACGACTAAAAGACGATGAAAACAGCCGTCTAAAATTGGAATGGAATTTACAAAGAACTTTAGCCAAAGTAAACTACCAAATCCATACGGACGCAATCAAAGAAAATCTAATTCCGAAAGAAGTCACCAAACAACAAGCAAGTTTTGTTTATGCAGATGAAGCCGACTTATTAAACGTTGCGCTTTTCGGAATTAAGGCGAAAAATTGGAAAGACAACAATCCTTATAAAAAGGGAA
>JBDNFD010000009.1:0-5090 GCA_041689995.1 Flavobacteriaceae bacterium
AAAGGAATTAATGCAGCAAAACGCCGAATTATATGCGGCTTATTTTAGTTTTTTACAAAAGAAAAAGCGATAGGAACTTAATCTACCGCTTTGAATGTTTTCACAACGGAATAATCCTTATTGTGAATTGCTTCAGAATTGAAAATCATCGAAATACAAAACTTTTTGAGCCTTTTTACGGTTTTCCCCAAAAAAGTGAATTTATTTTTTTATATATTTAGAACCTAAATAATAAAGATCGTAAAGATTATGATCAAATAATAATGTTGGAAAATAAAAAAATCCCACGGAGTACGCAGGATTTAAGATTTTTCTTCGGCTTATAGCCTTATTGTGAAAAGCTTTCAGGTTACAAATATAAATAAATAAAAGCATTTCACAACATACAGTTTCTGTAGGTACTATTTAAACCTACAAGAAAAATATAAAATAAGAAAGTAAGCATAATGCCAAAAGAACGAGTTTGGAAGTCTTTCTTTTACTTTTGAAATAGTGCACTATCCCAAAAGCTTTTCTTTCTTATAAAACAAATATAGATTAAAATCCATTAAGATACTGTATGAACCCTTTTATTTATTAAATTTGAATAATCTTAATTTAAAAAACAACGAGAATGAGCAACTTAACTTTAGGGATAGATCTTGGGACTAATTCCATTGGATGGGCTATCAGGGATATCGCAGAACAAAAAAATCAAATTGTCAAATCAGGTGTACTGATTTTTGATAAAGGCGTTGGCGAAGAAAAAGGAATTGAGTTTCCTAAAGTTAAAAAAAGAACAGAAAGCCGTGGAAAGCGCAGAAACTATCAAGCTGAAAAGTATAGAAAATGGGAATTACTTGAATTTCTAATAAACAACAAAATGTGCCCCCTCACAATAGATGAATTAAATCAATGGAGAAAATATTCCAAAAAGGATAAAAGAAAATACCCACAAACAGAACCTTTTATTAATTGGTTGCGCTATGACTTTAATGGAGATAGTAAACCAGACTATCACTTATTTGGGGGTGACAAGCATGAAAACTATTATTTATTTAGGGCAAAAGCCGTAAGTGAAGATAAAAAAGACAAAACGGTATTTCAGGACAATCCCGAAATCTTGGGCCGTGTTTTTTATCATTTGGTACAGAGACGAGGATTTAAAGGACGGGATGAAGAAGAAGCAAAAACAATGCTCCAAGGTTCTAAGGATGGAACAACAGAAGGCAGAAATGAAATAGCTGATTATATAGAGAAATATAACAGTTTGGGAGCAGCACTTTACCATTATCAAAAAGACAAATCTAAAAATTATAAAAAAGTACGAATACGCCAGCGCTATAACCTTAGAAAAGATTATGAAAATGAATTGAAAGAAATTTGCCGTGTCCAGAACCTAAATGAAAAGCATTATGAAAGACTACATAAAGCGATTATTTGGCAACGTTCCCTTCGAACCCAAAAAGGGTTAATTGGCTTATGTACTTATGAAAAAAATAAACGAAGAGCCCCAATAAGCCATCCGCTATATGAAGAATACCGCACATGGGTTTTCATCAATAATTTAAAAATCGAAGCACCAGAAGGATGGAAACTTGAAAAATACCTAAAAGAAAAGATCTATCCATTTTTTTACAAAAGTGGAGCCGATTTTAAGCTTAAAAGTATTCTTGACAGATTAAATAGGGATGGAGCAAAAATCAATTCAAAATATAGTGAACGTCCCGACACTAAAGTCTTATCAGCTAAATTACTTAAAAAACTGGAAGATGTATTAGGGGAGAATTGGAAAAAAGATTATAACTGGAAAGCATCTTTTGTCCGGGAAGCACAACCATCTAAGAAGCAATCCAAAGAATATACAATTGAGGATATATGGCACGTATTGTTCACTTTTGATAGTGAGGAAAAACTCAAAGAATTTGCCGTAGAAAAATTAAGCTTAACTGAAGATAGTGCGGAAAAGTTTTCAAAAATAAGATTGCAACAAGGCTATGCCACATTAAGCCTTTCTGCCATCAAAAAAATCCTCCCCTATCTTCAAAAAGGGTTTTTATACTCCAAGGCCGTTTATATGGCCAACTTGCAAAAAGTATTGGGAACTTATGAGGTTTCCGAAAATTTTATCAACCATTTTGCTGAAGAAATCGATGAAATTTACGAGGAAGCTTCAGTCAAACGGAAGTTAAACAATGTATTAAATGCCCTTTTCCGTGAAGAACTTATTTCAGAAGGAGATTACCATTTACCAGAAAATAAAGAATTGGATGAAGCCGATTTAAAATCAATTCAACTAAAAATCTCAGAAGTTCTTGGTGAAAAAACTTGGGAAGAATTACCGACAAACCAAAAGGAAGAATATCAGCATTATGTAAAAAACAATTATAAAGAATTTTTACGAAAACCACTTTCAGCGAAAAAAGGTGGGTTTATTGAACAACCAAGGATTCACGACAAGATTTTCGATTACTTGCAGGAGCATTATCCAGAACAAGTTCCAGATAAAAACATTAACTATTTATGGCATCCATCAGAGCAAGAAAAATATCCGAATGCAAATGACTATGTTGAAATTGAAATTCAAACAAAAACATTTTACCTTAAGGAATCAGAATTAGAAAAGTTTCTGTTTAAAAACCCCAACGCTGAAACCAGTGGGATTTCTTTAAAACTTCTAGGTGATCCAGAACCAATCAGTAAAGGATTTAAAAATCCTATGGCTCTAAAAACACTTCATAAACTAAAGCATCTACTCAACTTTTTACTTCAAACCGAACAAATAGACAAACAAACACGGATAGTGGTTGAAATTGCCCGTGAATTAAACAACACCAATTATAGAAAAGCCTTGGAAAAATGGCAGAATGACCGCGAAAAGGAAAACGAAATATTTAAAAAACGTGTTGAAGAAATAAACAAAGAGTGCCAAACCAATTTTGACCTTAATGACAAAAGTCTAATCAGAAAAATCAGGCTTTGGGAGGAACAAAATAGAAAGTGCCTTTATACTGGGGAAACCATTAATATGTGTGATGTGCTTAACGGTGAATATTATGACATTGAACATACCATTCCTGCTAGCATTAGTTTTGATAGCGAATTGAAAAACCTTAGCCTAGCAAATAAGGACTTCAACTCAAATGTTAAAGGTAAGAGATATCCCACTCAATTAGATAATTATGATGACACCTCAAACTTTAACGGAAAAACAATACAACCAATATTAAAAAATATTGAAACCATTTTTGGAAAACGCACTGTCGAAAAAAAGAAAAAGAAAGGTGTTGAAAAAGAAATCAAAATTGTCAAATGGAGCAAAATAACAGATCTAGAAACCCAACTGGATACCTTGAAAAACTTAAGCTATATCGATTCAAAAGACAAGAAGGATTATTTCATTCAAAAACGACATCTTATAAAATTCCAATTGGATTATTTCAAAAGCAAACTACAGACCTTTACTATTGAAGAATATAAAGCTAGTTGGCGAAACAGTCAATTACGTGACACGCAAATTATGACCAAGTATGCTGTCCCTTATTTAAGAACTGTTTTCAATCGAGTAGAAGTTCAAAAAGGAAATGTAGTAAATGATTTTAAAGAAATATATAACGTAAAACTATTTGGGAAGAAAAAAGACCGTACTAAAAACAGTCATCACGCTGTTGATGCTGCAATTTTAACCCTCATTCCAAAACCCATCTATCGTGATAAGATTTTAAAAAACTATAACCTAGAAAAAGACAACGGTACAGCCAAAACCTACCATGAACAACCCTTGGATTGGGGAAATTTTAAAACCGCTTATATAAAAGAAATTGAAAATGAAATTCTAATCAATAATCAAAAAGAACATAAAACATTAACACCTACTTTTAAGAAAGTTAGAAGGCGTGGTAAGATAGATTACGATAAAAATGGAAATATAAAATGGGCAAAAGGCGATACAATAAGAGGGCAATTGCACGGCGAATCTTTTTATGGAGCTGTAAAGCAACCCAAACGTGACGACAACAACAAAATCATTTTTGATGATGACAAAAAGATGCAGTTGGAAGATGAAATCAAACTCGTTATCAGGAAACCTCTACTCTATGCAAAAGATGCCGCTTCACCAGGTTTTAAAAATCTGGTAGATATAGAAAAAAATATTGTTGATAAGGCACTGTTTGATATTATACAAAAACAAGTTGGAAATGCAGAAAGTTTTAAGACTGCTTTAGAAGAAGGCATGTACATGCTAAACAAAAGAGGAGAAAGAGTTAATAAAATTAGGCACATAAGGTGTTTTGAACGACTAAAACATTCTACAGCCGTAAGACCTCATGAGCACGATTTTGTTTCAGATAAAGAACATAAACAAACTACTTATGCCCAAAATGGTGAAAATGTGTTTTGTTTATTATATAAAGGACAGATAAAAAATCAAGAAGAAAGAGCCATCAATATCATTGGAATTTTTGATTTAGCAAAATTGGATATTCAAGACGAAAAAGAATTCTTTGAAATTCCCCATTTCAACTCAATAAAAAAGAAAAAAGTAAAGCTTCCGCTATATTCGGTTTTAAAATCCGGTCAAAAAGCGATTTTTTATAAAGAAAACTTGGAAGAACTGAAAGAGCTTACAGAAAATGAACTTTCCAAAAGATTGTATAAAATGTATCAATTCGAAGCAGATTCGAATAAAATAAAATTTAAGCATCATTTAATTTCAGGGGCAAATACAGAAATTAATAAATCGCTGCCCAAAGAGTATAAAGAAGCCTCTCCTTTTGGAACTTTTGAAGAACAGCCCTTGCTACGTCTAACTGCCAACAATTGGAATTTCGCTATTGAAGGAAAAGATTTTGAAATGAAAATTGACGGAACAATTCAATTCAAATTTTGAAATATGATCAATCGCAGCCTCCTTTTCGGCAACCCAACATATTTCAGCATCGAAAATAATCCGTTGTGTTTGGTCAGAAAAAAATGATGCGGTTTTATTCAGCAACAAAAAACACTAATTTTACAAATCTTTTAAAAACAAGCTTCAAAGCAAACTTATTAAATACCTAATTTATGTCAGAAAAACCAAAATCAGAAGGCAAATGTCTCTTTTGCAACAA
>JBDNFD010000010.1:0-7436 GCA_041689995.1 Flavobacteriaceae bacterium
GTTTCCCAAGGTATCGACAATTCCCGCATCAGCGGTGAAGGCTTCGGGGAAACCATGCCCAAGGTCGATTGCGGCAATGGCTGCACCGAGGAGCAGTACCAAGAGAACAGAAGATCGGAGTTCAGGATCTTGAAGGAATAGCGAGTGGAAAGAACCAATAAAAATAAGCCTCGAAATAACTTCGTGGCTTATTTTTTAATTAAATAATTTTCGGGAAATAATTCTTTTTTTTCAATGTAATCGAATTATTCATCTAGCTAACAGATAATTAGGATTTGTATTCACTTGGAGATCGTAGGTTTCCTGTGAATCGACCATAAAATTTTATGGAATAACATCCAACGTTTTGCTGTAATAGTAATAGTCGGTGGTGGTTTTTTCCGAAGTGTTCCCGAAAAGTTGTGAATTTTTGTAGTGGTAATGTTGAACAATTATTTCGTCTAAATTTCCTACGGAAATCCTGATTTTTTCTTTGCTATTAAAAAAGAACAAATAGGGAATTCCAAAAAAGAAATTCTTGCTTTTAATCTGAAAAGTTCCTTTTTTCAGTTTTCCTTTTACGATATACCTTTCAGGCCCAAAGGGTTTGTAGCTGATCACTTCCAATTGCTTTGGGCCAAGAAGTGCAAGTTTGATTGAATCTACATTTTGTTCTTTTAAATTGACGATTTCCAAAAATGTTTTATAATCAAAATTGGTTTTATAGGGATGGTTAAAATAAACGCCGTCCATGATTTCTGGTTGGTTTTCATAAATAGGAATGGTGCCATTTATTTTTTCCGGATATTGAAAAACAGAACAAGAAGTAAATAAAAATAGGAACCCAACCAATATTGTTGATGGTATCAATTTTGTTGGTTTTGATAGAGAAAGAAGTTTGTTCATAGGTTCATTTTCAGTAATTCCTCCAAATAATCGCGGGTGTTCGAGAGCCTGGGGATTTTATGCTGTCCTCCGATTTTATCGTGCTTTTTTAACCAATCATAGAACAATTTTTCCCGTGCAATATGGATTTTCAAATGGTTTAGGGTTATGTTGTTGAAACGTTTGGCTTCATAATCGCTGTTTAAATTTTGAAGGGTTTTATCTAAAATTTCAGCAAAAACACTTAAATTATTTGGGGGGGTTTTAAATTCGATCATCCATTCGTGCGCACCTTTTTCTTTTCCTTTCATAAAAATCGGAGCCGCAGTATAATCTACTATTTCAGAGTTGGTTTCTTTCGAAGCTTTTCGTAATGCTTTTTCGGCATTTTCAATGATCAATTCTTCGCCAAACACATTAATATGATGTTTCGTTCTCCCAGTGACCTTGATGCGATAGGGGGAAATGGAAGTGAACCGAATGGTGTCGCCGATCTTATAACGCCATAATCCGGCATTGGTGGTGATAACAATGGCATAATTTTTTCCGATTTCAACTTCGTTCAAAGGAATTATTTTTTCATCTTTACCGTCATGAGATTCTATGTGTATAAATTCATAAAAAATACCGTAATCTAGCATCAGCAACAATTCGGAGGAATTATTTTGGTCCTGTATGGCGAAAAATCCTTCCGAGGCATTGTAAATTTCATAATATTTAAAAGTATTGCCAGGAATTATTTTTTTGTATTGATCGATATATGGCTCAAAATTCACCCCTCCGTGAAAATAGACTTCAATGTCCGGCCAAATTTCAAATAAACTTTTCTTTCCAGTGGTTTCCAACACTTGGTTCAGCAATACCAACATCCAGGAAGGAACTCCGGCCAAACTGGTAACATTTTCTTGGATTGTTTCGTTCACAATGGCCTGCATTTTCACTTCCCAATTGTTCATGAGGGAAACTTCGCTGCTCGGGGTGCTGCTATATGTGGCCCAAAACGGCATATTGTCTATTAAAATCGCAGATAAATCCCCAAAGGAAGTTCCGTTTTTTCGGTAAATTTCCTTGCTTCCCCCCAAACGAAGACTTTTCCCTGTGAATAACTGTGAATTTTCATTGTTGTTCAAATACATGCATAATAAATCTTTGCTTGCGGCATAATGGCAATCTTCCAATGAATTACTGCTGACAGGAATAAATTTACTTTTGGCGTTTGTAGTTCCGCTGGATTTCGCGAACCATTTTATGGGCGTGGGCCAAAAGATGTTATTTTCGCCCAATCTGCATCGTTCAATGTCTTTTTCGTAGTCTTCATAGGTCCTGATGGGCACTCGTTCCGCGAAAGTTTTATAATTTTGTATTTCAGAAAAACCATACTTTTTTCCGTATTCAGTGTCTTTTGCCTTTTCCAATAAAAGGTGGAGCAGCTCAAATTGAACATCATGCGGATATTTCAAAAAAAGTTCCATTTGATGGATTCTTTTTTTCAAAAACCAAGAAGCTATTGAGTTTATGATGGGAGTTGGCATGAATTCACGTATATTTGAAATTGATCACCACAAAGAAAAAAGCCTGTTTCCAAATGATAAAATCGATGTTTTAGTGGAAAGGTAAAGATATAAAAATATGCAATATCAGGGAGTTTTAAAAAAAATGTTGACCGAATTTTCCGTGCCAATACAATATTATTTGGTTTTTGAAAATGATTTTCTCCATTTGAACCAATTGTTGGACAAAAACGTGACGGTTCAATTTTTGGGGCATCAATGTTTGGGCTGTGGCGAAGATAAAACAATTTTTAGACAAGGATTTTGTTACGACTGTTTCTATAAAACCCCGCTGACAGGTGATTGGATCATGCGTCCGGAACTCAGCACAGCACATTTGGAAAAGGCGGACCGGGATTTGGAATATGAGAAAAAAGTACAGTTGCAGCCTCATGTGGTTTATTTGGCCAATTCAAGCAATGTGAAAGTGGGGGTGACCCGAAAAACTCAGGTGCCAACGCGATGGATTGATCAGGGAGCGCACAAAGCCATGGAAATCGTGGAAGTTCCAAACCGCTATTTGGCAGGAATTACAGAAGTTGCATTGAAAATGCACATCGCCGATAAAACCAATTGGCGCACCATGTTGAAAAATGAACTCTCTGAAGAAAGTTTGGCGGAAACGCGTTCGAGGCTGAAACCTTTTATTCCAGAGGAGGCAAAACCTTACTTTTTAGAAAACAATCAAGAAACCGATTTGAATTTTCCCGTACTTCAATATCCATTGAAATTAAGGGTTTTGAACCTTCAAAAGACCCCGAATTTCACGGGAAGATTAAAAGGCATCAAGGGTCAATATCTTATTTTTGAAGACGGCACTGTTTTCAACGTCCGCTCAAACGAAGGCCTTGTTATCGGGTTGTCGGTAGGTTGATTTACAGAATGGATTTTATCCGCAGAATTAGTTCATCCATTCCGGTTTCCTTCGTGTTTATCCCGAAACTTTTGTTTCCGTAAGGTTCATATTTCTCTTTCTTTGTTACCGAAAATAAACCGATGGTCGGAGTTTGGGAGGCACTCGATAAATGCATCATTCCGCTGTCGGTGCCGATAAATAATTCTGTGTTTGCGATTACAGCCGTGATTTCCCGAATGTCCATACTGTAGAATGTTGGGGCCGAAAAACCAATTTGTGAAACGTTTTCTTTAGGAAGGATCTCAATAAAATTGTAGTTCGGAAATTCCGTTTTCAGCTTTCCATAAAATTCCATCCACCAGGCTTCTGAATGGCGTTTTCCTCCCGTGGCATAAGTGAACAGGGAGATGGTCTTTTTCTCGTTTTTCACGAGGTTCTCAATAATTTTTTGTCCTTTTATGGTTTCCGGGGAAGTTAATTTGATGTTTAAAGGAGGAACAGGTTTCAAATTAATTTCTTTTTCCGAAAGCATATGCCTGAGATTATAAACGGGATATTTGGCCAAATGAACGAAATCACTGTATTTTGTAGAAAGATCCACCTCGTTTTCGCCGAAGAATTTATGTTTCCCACGGGCAAATTTTGTCGATAGTTTTCCCGAAGAAGAACGTTTGTCCACATTGAAAACGAGATCATACCTGCGTTTTTTTAGTTTTAGCCATCCCCAAATATACAAGTGGAATTGTTTGAAATGTTTTTTTGGTAAGCGGATGATCTGGTCGATATTTTTGTAATTTTCAAAAAGAATCAGGGACAAATTCCCTTTGACGAACAAATCGATTTTGCAGTTGGGAAAAACTTCGCTGATTTCCTGTACCAGTGGCGTGATCAACAATTGATTTCCTAAGCGGTGATTAGGCCGGCAAATTAATACTCGTTTGATTTCGGCAGGAACGAGCGGAACGAAATTTTTTTCCTTTGAAGGGTTTCCCAAATTTTTGGTGATCCCGCCCATTACATTTCTGCGGATTTTATTTATTTTCCCTAAAATGCTCATATACTTGGTCGAATTGTTTTTTTGGGAGCTTTTTCTAAGAGTACCACTTCTTCCGTAAATTTCTTAAAAATCTGAAAGTGTTCAAAAATAGTTCTTTTTTACAAATAGTGGAAATTTGGGATTTGGCCAAGGTTCAATTTAAAGTACTAAAATTTTTCTTGGCTAGTCGAATTTAGAACTAATCAATAAGCTCTTTCTTGATGTATCGCGAATTCATCACCCGTAACGCACCCATATAATTCATTTTGAAAGTAACCATATCGCCGACTTTATAATCCTGTTTTGCTTTGGTCAGGTCCACGATCAACATATCTGAACTTGCTCCAATAATAGTGAGGTTTGTGTTCACCGGGCCAAGGAAACTACTTTTAGAAATATCCAACAAGCCGAGATCTAAAATGCCGCGTTTCTGGATTTTCCCAAATTCGTTCTCATCAATTTCAAAAGTTTCCCCGGAAGGGTTGTTTTCCAATTCACCGTACGGAACACTTGGTTTATCGGTAATTTCGATAATTTGTGAATGCAGCAGGAAAATATCGTCCTTCATTCCTTCGATGGTGTTATTTTCAAAAAGATCCGTCCCGAAAAAAAGCGTTTCCCCAACCCGAAAATGGTTTACCCCTTTCGGAACCAACCCTTTGAGCAACAGCGGAACCATAACGGAAGAACCACCAGAAACACCCCTTATCTTTTTCCCAAACTTCGCTTCGATCAATTGTTCGTATAAGCTCAATTGAATTAACTTGTCCTTGCTGGGCATAATTCCGCTGAGGCAGTTCAGGTTCGAACCAATTCCAGCGACTTCGATATTTGGAAGCTCGAACACCTTTTTGTAAAAGCCCATTAAAAATTCGCCCATAATCCCTTCGCGCAAATCGCCCAGTTCGATCATGATAATAATCCGGTGGATTTTGCCTTGTTTTTTGGCTTCGTCGGAGAGCCATTTGATCGTTGTGAATTCCGTGTTGAAACTCACATCGGCGACTTTTACGATTTTTGGAATGTATTTTCTTGCCGGCGGTTTTATATAAATTGTTTCGGCGGAAGGTTTCAATTTTTTGATGGTTTCCAAATTGGATAGACGCGAATCTGAAACTTGTTCATCACCAAGCGACAAAACGAATTTTAAATAGGTTTCATTACCGCAAAGCAGTTTCACCACTGGCGTCCATTCGATATTATTTTTTTCGAACAAATCTTGCAAATAGCGATAATTGTGCTTTAAGGAAGATTTGCTTAAGGTGACATAAGCCATAATTTATGGTTTTAAAATTCGCGGGATATCTTTATCGATCCGTGAAAGTACTTCATAATTTAGTTGGGAGGCCATATTTCCAAAAGAGGAAACGGTTATTTCCAAATCTGTATTCCTTCCAATAAGTATTACTTCGTCGCCTATTTTGGCGGAATCTTTTGTGACCGTAATGTCAATGAGGAACATGTTCATATTGACAATTCCAATAATGCTCAAACGCTGGTGGTGCACGATAACGCGACCTTGGTTGCTCAAACTTCGGCTGTAACCGTAGCCATATCCCACCGGAACGGAAGCAACGGTCATATCGATTTCCGCAAGGTACGAATTTCCGTAGCCCACATAGCTTCCTTTTTTTATTTCTTTGATGTCCATTATGTAGGATTTCCAGCTTAAAACGGGTCGCAACGGATCTTCGGTGTGGGCTTTTTTGGTGAAATGCGAAATATAAATTTCCCGACTGGGCCACAATCCATATTGAAGGATACCGATGCGGACCATATCATAATTGTCATCGGGAAAGGAAAGCACGGCAGCACTGCACGAACAATGGATACTTTCGGGGGAACAGTTATTTTCATTGAAAAAACCAATGGCTTTCTTAAAAATTTTGCGTTGGTGCTTTACCCGTTTGTAATTTGAAATACTTTCCGCGCCAGCAAAATGTGTGCAAAGTCCTTTTAAACAAATATATTTTGAATTCTTTTCGATGAAATCCACAACTTCCGGCCATTCTTTTTGCCGAAATCCCGTGCGGTTCATCCCGGTTTCCACTTCAATATGAACGTTGATTTGTTTTTTGTGTTTTTTCGCCTTTTCGGTCATTTTCCGAAAACGTTGAAAATTGAACACATAAAATTCCACGGAGTTTTCAATGATCCAATCTTCATCTTCTTCATTGATGTCGCCCATGATCATAATGCTGAAATCACCAGTGGCGGCTTGAAAAATCTCTCGTGCTTCAAAAGAACTGAACACCGAAAAATGGTTCACTTGAAGTTCTTGCAAAGCGCTTACCATTTCTGGGGCGCCGTGGCCATAAGCATTTCCTTTGAGAACCGATGAAAAAATAACTTCATCGCCAATCAACGAACGGATGTACCGCACGTTCGAGGCCAGTGCTTCTTTACTTATTTCAATCGTGGAACTCGGCATTTATGAGGTTTATCTTCCTGCAAAAAATGGAAAATTGGCATGGATTTTAACAAAATTGTTTTTAACACTAAAAGATTTTCCTACTCCACAACAATTATTTCCTGACCACTTTGGCCGGTGGTTGTTTGTATGTTGAGGATATAATTTCCTTGATTCAAATTCATGTTTTCAATGATGATATCGGTAGTGTTGAAATTCTTTGAATACTGCGGATTCCCCTGCATATCATAGATGGTCGCTTGGATGCCGCTGGGTGGAAAAGGAGGTTCTATGGGACCACAGGGCGGCGGGGCGATAATGTTGGCATGAAGCACGGAATTCGATGGGTTTGGATAGACATTGATCACAAGATCATTGCAAGGCTCCGGGTCGTCAAATCCATGAACCTCCACCATTTCCGAACCAAGATAGCGATCGCCGCAAGAATTTACCGCATAACATGTAACGGTGAACGTCCCGGTGCAATTGCCCCAAGCTATGTTCGCCTGCCCAATGGTATTAGTTAAATGGTTCGAATCGCTGTCCACGAAATAGGGCAATATGGCATTTGGATTGTTGAGGCATGAATTATTGTTATAGGCGATTTCCCATTCATATTGGGCGCCGATCGATATATCGGGAGCAAAAATAATATCATTGGACTGCATATAAACATCCGAATCAACGGGAGTTCCGTTATAACTGGAAAGGCCGGAAGAA
>JBDNFD010000011.1:0-20960 GCA_041689995.1 Flavobacteriaceae bacterium
GTGGTTATGGCAACGGGGCTCACCTCTTCCCTTTCCGAACAGAGAAGTTAAGCCCGTTTGCGCAGATGGTACTGCTAATGTGGGAGAGTATGCCGCCGCCTTTCTTGAAGCCCCCGTCCTTTTTGGAGCGGGGGCTTTTTTATGGGTTCAAATTAATTGGGGAATTTCTTTTGAAGGATATTATTTTAGATACACATATACTAAATTTCTTGTTTGTGGTTAATGATTCAGAAATTGTGCGAAAACCTATATTTAATAATCGTGCATTCGTAGCAAAACGCTTATTTTTGCTAAAATCTTTTTTTTTGCAGACCGATCCAATAAATAAAAAAATTATTATCGCTATTGACGGATTTTCCTCCACAGGGAAAAGCACTGTTGCCAAACAACTTGCTAATTATTTAAGTTATTTATATGTGGACACCGGTGCTATGTACCGCGCTGTCACCTTATTCGCTATGCAGGAAGGTTTTGTTTCGGAAGCAGGAATTAAAACCCCAATATTGGTTGATGCGTTGCCTTCAATCAAATTGCATTTCAAATTTAATCCGGAAATGGGCATTGCTGAAATATATTTGAACGGAAAGAATGTAGAAGGTGATATTCGACACTTGGAAGTAGCAAGGTTTGTAAGCCAGGTGGCTGCAATTTCCGAAGTAAGGGAAAAGCTGGTAGAACAACAACAAAAAATGGGAGCTGAGAAAGGAATTGTTATGGATGGTCGAGATATTGGAACAGTTGTTTTCCCACAGGCCGAACTGAAAGTTTTTATGAATGCTTCAGCTCATGAACGTGCCATGCGACGATTTCTTGAACTACAATCCTATAAAGATAATGTTACTTTTCAAGAGGTTTTTGAGAATGTGCAGGAACGGGACCGAATCGATACCACTAGAGAAGATTCTCCTTTGGTAAAGGCGAATGATGCCATTGAATTGAATAATTCCGAGCTATCGAGAGAAGAGCAATTTGAAATTATTCTGCAATTGGCCCAAGATAGAATTCGCGAGCTGCAATAGAGAATTCTTTCGTTTCTGATTGGATTTCGGGAATAGAATTTGACTTTTAGGTCGTTGGGGGAGACGTATTGAAATATAAGATACTATTTCTCTTTTTTACTACCTGAGCGATATTCCTGTAGTAGTTTTTTATGAAAGTCATATTCGGCTTTTTTGAGTTGCATAATTTCTCTTGCTGAAATGATGGTTTTTAATTCCGAAAAGAATTCCTCCCGAAGTGCTTGTTCCCGATTGCGTAATTCCAAATAATTTTTCAATAGTTCCTTGGAATCCTTATCTTTCATGGTTTTCAAATCGTCCATGTGGTCATAAACCGCGCAGTACATTTGCGTTTGTAATTCGTTTCCCAAGCTTTCATATTTGTTGTAAATGGGCCAAAATTTTTGTGCTGTGGCCGGGCTCATATCCAAAGCATTTGTGATAAAAGCTATTTTTAAGGTTTGAATTTCATTTTTTTCCGCCTCTTGGGCGAATCCTGTTAAAGTGAAAAAAAAGCTCGTGAGAATTACAGCAGCAGTTTTCATAGTTTAATAGTTTACAAAAGAAAGTTCGGAAGTCGGCTCCGTCAAATAGTCGAGGAGGAGTTCGTCATCCAAATTATTTAATTCAGGTTCGTTCAGATTTCTATTTTCCAGGAATATATTTTCCAAAAAAGAAAACTCGGTGGCATGACTTTCTAAATAGGTTCCAATCGTTCCCGGTTCGATAGTGGAAAAATCGTTTTTTTGAAGCGGATTATCTGTAAAAATACTGAACATTACCGCTAAAATGGCCGCAATTGCAATTGCATGTCGGAAATTTCTTTTGCTGAAAAGGGGAATGATTTTCGTTTGTTTTTTAACTGGAATTTTTATGGAGAAATCTTTGAAATAATTTTCAGGAACTTCAAATCCTGAAAAGAACTTCTCATCAGAAAATTGTTCGAACTTCCATTTTTCTTGCAACCGAGCACTAAAATTCGCAAAATATACTGGTGGTATTTTGAAACCAGTTTTTTCTTGGTGGAATGTTTGCTTGTCTCTCATTTGGTTATTTGACTTTCAAATTCGGTAAAGGTTTAATCATCTTTTAAAAATGCTTCGACTTTCTTCACCGCATGATGATAATTCGATTTCAGTGAACTTTCGGTAACCTGCAATATCTCAGCAATCTCCTGATATTTCAAGTCCTGAAAATAACGCATATTGAAAACCAACCGCTGCTTTTCGGGAAGGCTGGTAATGGCTTTTTGCAATTTCAATTGAATCTCTTTTCCTTCAAAATAGATATCACTTTGTAAATTGTCAATGAGTTTTTCTTGAAGCTCTTCATTAGAAACCTGTATTTTCTGCGATCTGGAATTCAAAAAAGTTATTGCTTCATTGGTTGCAATGCGATAAAGCCAACTGAATAATTTGCTTTCCCCTTTGAATTTTGAAATATTTCTGAAAACTTTGATGAAGGTGTTTTGAAGAACATCATCCGCGTCATCGTGATTTTTGACAATATTTCGAATTTGCCAATACAAACGCTCCTTGTACAAATCCACAAGTTCTTTAAAAGCAAGATCGGGATTTTTGCCCGATTGAAGTCGCCGTACTAAATCTTGTTCAAATTCCAAATCTTAAATTTTTGGTTTTAAGCAGTTCTGGCTTATTGAAATCAATCAAATGATTGCATTTCCACCAATTTTTTATAAGTTCCGTTGGTGGCAAGCAATTCATCATGTTTTCCCTGTTCCACAATTTCGCCCCGCTGCATCACGATAATGTTGTCTGCATTTTGAATAGTCGAAAGTCGGTGCGCAATGACAATAGATGTACGGTTTTTCATCATGTTTTCCAAAGCTTTTTGCACCAGACGCTCACTTTCGGTGTCCAGGGCCGAAGTAGCTTCGTCCAAAATCATGATCGGCGGATTTTTCAACACGGCGCGTGCTATCGATAAACGTTGTTTTTGACCGCCGCTCAATTTATTTCCGCTGTCGCCGATGTTGGTTTCCAATTTCTGTGGTAATTCTTTTACAAATTCCCAAGCATTGGCGATTTTCAAAGCTTCGATAATTTCTTCGTCAGTGGCGTTTTCTTTTCCGAGTGAAATATTGTTTTTTATCGTGTCATTGAACAAAATGGAATCTTGTGTTACCAGACCCATTAAATTCCGAAGTGATTTTTTGGTTATTTCCTTAATATTTGTGCCGTCGATTTTGATTTCGCCTTCGTTCACATCGTAAAAACGTGTGACCAAATTGGCAATCGTCGATTTTCCACTCCCGGATTGGCCTACCAGCGCGACTGTTTGCCCTTTTTTGACTTTCATGGAAAAATTCTTCAATACTTTTTCTTTTTCATATTGAAAAGAAACCTGATGGATTTCCATTTCCGAGACAAACTCTTTTTTCGCGATGGCATTGGGCAAATCTATGATTGTGGAACGGGTTTGCAGCACACTTAAAATCCGTTCAGCGGAAGCATTTCCTTTTTTGATACTATAAGAAGCTTTCGAAATTTGTTTGATGGGCGTCAAAATAATATAGGTCAATCCCATAAAACCGATGAATGTTACAGGCGCCAAAGTTTTCTCGATCAAAACCATGTTTCCGCCATACCAAAGTATAATCACGATCACGAAAATTCCTAAAAATTCACTGGAAGGTCCCGCCAGATTTTGACGATGGTTGAGTTTGTTCAAAATGTTTTTTAATCGATTTGTGGAAGCCCGAAAAATTTTATTGAATTTTTCCTCTCCATTAAAGCCTTTTATGATTTTTAAACTGGAAAGGGTTTCTTCAACAATTGAAAGAAAATAGCCATTTTCTGCTTGTGCCAGATGGGATCTTTTTTTCAAACTTTTTCCGATGTACGAAATAATGAAACCAGAGATTGGAAGAAAAACAAGCACGAAAATTGTGAGTTTCACACTAATTAACAGCATGGCGGTCAACGTGAAAATAATCGTCAAGGGTTCCCGAACGATCACAACCAAAACAGATAGAAAAGAAGTTTGAACTTCGTTCACATCAGCCGTTATCCTTGAAATCATGTCGCCCTTTCGTTTCTCGGAAAAATAGGAAATCGGCAGTTCCAACATTTTTGCGTAAATATCGTTTCGTAAATCGCGCAGGACTCCATTTTGTAAAAAAGTTAAGAAAAACACAGAAAAATATCCAAAAAGATTTTTCAGAAAAAACAAGACTAAAACGATTGCGCAAACGAATATCAATGCGGAAAGTTCGTCTTCCGCCAGACGGGCGCTCAGGCTATAATTAAAATAATCTACCGCGAAATCCTTCATTTGGCCAATACTATCAATGAACGGAAGCGTGCTGTCCCAAACCGGTTTTTCGACAATTCTTTTTTCGGCAATGAACAGGATTTGGAGCACGGGCATCAGCGCCAAAAAAGACAGCGTGCTGAACAAAGCAAAAAATACATTGCAAACAACACTTAAAATGCCGGGAACTTTATAGGGCAGGGCGTACCGTACTATATTTTTGAAATAACTCATGCTGTTTTCAAGGTTTCGACTACCTAGTATCCGACCACTATTTTAAAAAGGGTTTCGGGATTTATAGTTTTAATTCTTTTTTGATTCGTTCCATTTTTTCAGTGAGTTTCTGACTGGTTTCCGGAAATTTTTCCACAGAATCCAATTCGCAATTCACGCTGATGTAAAATTTGATTTTCGGCTCGGTTCCACTTGGTCGCGCCGCGATTTTTGTGCCAGATTCCGTGTGATAAACCAGCACATTCGATTTAGGGAGCAACAGATCACCTTCTTCAAAATTCAATAAACTTCGAAAAGTGGAATGTTGATAATCTTCCACCAGCACTGTTTTTTCACTATCTATTTCTTTCCACGGATTTTCGCGCAACCCGATCATCATATCTTGGATTTCTTGTGCGCCATCTTTTCCTTTTTTTACCATGGAAACCAAACTTTCTTGGTACAATCCGTGTTCGACGTAAAGTTCCAATAATTTCTGATAAACGGACGAACCTTTGGCTTTCAGTTGCGCGGCGATTTCGCAAATCAATAAGGTGGATGTCACGGCATCTTTGTCGCGCACAAAATCCCCGACCATATATCCGTAGCTTTCTTCGCCCCCACCGATGAAATCAAGTTCGGGAAAATCTTCAATCATTTTGGCAATCCATTTGAAACCGGTGAGGACTTCTTTGTATTGCACATCGTAATTTTCGACCAAAACCTTCATCATTGGTGTAGAAACAATGGTAGAAGCCACAAATTCCTTTCCTTTAATTCTTCCGGCTTTTTTCCACTGTTCCAGTAAAAACCAAGTCATTATGACCATGGTCTGATTTCCGTTCAACAAAATCAGTTCATTTTTCGAATTGCGAACCGCTACTCCCAGTCTGTCACAATCTGGATCGGTACCGATCACGATATCCGCATCTTTTTCTTTCGCCAGTTCCAATGCCATTTTCAAAGCTTCTGGCTCTTCAGGATTGGGCGATTTTACGGTTGGAAAATCCCCATTGGGAATTGCTTGCTCTGCAACAATATTCACTTGCGGGTAACCTGCTTTTTCCAAAATTTTTGGCACCATCGTAATGGATGTTCCGTGTAAGGAAGTAAACACAATTTTCAGGTTTTCTTTGGCCGTTTTTGAGCTTTTGAAACTTCCGTTTTCCAAGGAAGCTTTCAGAAAAGGTACATCTATTTCTTCATCAATGTATTGAATTAAATTTTCATTGGCTTCAAAATGGATTTCAGAAAAGTCGAGTTGACGGATTTCTGCGATAATTTCCACATCTTGTGGTGGCACTAATTGTCCGCCGTCTTGCCAATAGACTTTATAGCCATTGTATTCCGGTGGATTGTGGCTTGCGGTTAGCACAATTCCGCAGTGGCAATTCAGATATTTCACGGCGAAAGAAAGTTCGGGCGTCGGACGTAGGTCTGAAAAAAGAAAAACTTCGATGCCGTTCGCCGAAAAAACGTTTGCCACGATTTGAGCCAGTTCCTTGCTGTTATGGCGACAATCGTACGCGATCGCAACTTTCAATTTTTCCGAAGGGAAACTTTTCTTTAAATAATTTGAAATTCCCTGGGTATTTTTCCCTAACGTGTATTTGTTGATGCGGTTGGTGCCAACGCCCATTATCCCACGCATTCCCCCGGTTCCGAAAGTTAGGTCTTTATAAAAACAATCTTCCAATTCGTGAGGATAATTGTCAATTAGGCTTTGAGTTTTTTGGTTGGTTTCGGCATCAAAAACAGCTGAAAGCCATTGTTTTGCTTTTGCTAAAAGTTCATTCATCTTAAAAAAAATTGATTACAAAAGTACGGATAAAGTTGGGAGTTATGAGTAAAGAGTGGAAGTTTGAAGTAAAATTATTTTGTGTGCAAATGAGCAGATGATGGGATTTTTTAAATATCAACAAGTAAAATTTCATGAATGTTTTTAAAATCTTTTGTGTTGAAGGTGGCTACTTTTTGAATACCCGCAGTCAATCCAATACTGATAATTTCAATATCGTGAATTTTTAGACCTGTTGGACGATAGTTTTTTAATAAGTGCTGGAATATTCGAAAGGAAGCCGAATTAGGATAAATGATTTGAAACTTTCGCGTGATTTCTTCTAATATTTCCAAAGCTAATCCTACATTTAAATCTTATCCAGAAGAACGAGTGGCGACTGCCAAAAATTCAGACAAATTTTTTGAAGTTGTTACGAGATGATAATAGGAATTCTCTAAAATAGCTCTTGCCCGTGCAAAAAATTGCGAATCTTGATCAATTCCATAAATTAACACATTTGTATCAACCAATAATTTATTCATAAGCAACGGAGTGGATGTTATGATCATCCATTTTACCTTTTAATTTTAGGGATCGAATTTGGGATTTTTCCTTCTTTTTTAGCAGAGAAGATAGGTATGCATTTAATTTTTCGATTTCGGCTTTAGATAATCGATCAATTGTCTTTTTTATTTTTTCCTTAGTTGTCATTTTTCAAAAATAGGGAATTAAAAGAAATTTTCAAAGTTTAATAAATCGTCTCCTTGATTTGATATCGTTCCTCATCCTTCCTGCGCAAAATCAGTTCGCCGATGAAGCCGGCCATAAAAAGTTGGGTACCGATTACCATCGTGGTCAAAGCGATGTAGAACCACGGATTTTGGGTGATCAAAATATCGGGAATGTGGTTCCAAAGCTTGTGGAGTTTTGATGCGCCGATCCAAATGGTGAGTAAAAATCCGACAAAAAACATAAAAACACCCCACGCGCCAAATAAATGCATGGGTCTTTTGGCGAAACGCGATAAAAACCAAAGCGTGATCAAATCCAAAAATCCTTTGATAAAGCGGTCGCTGCCGAATTTGGTTTTGCCATATTTTCGGGCTTGGTGGTGCACGACTTTTTCATGAATATTGGTATAGCCGGCATTTTGTACCAAAACAGGAATATATCGGTGCATTTCGCCATAAACATAAATGTCTTTGACCACCTCTTTTTTGAAAGCTTTCAATCCGCAATTGAAATCATGCAATTTCAAGCCGGAAGTTCTTCGGGCCGCGGCATTAAATAATTTCGATGGGATATTTTTGCTCAATACCGAATCATACCGCTTTTTTTTCCAACCGGAAACCAAATCGTAATTTTCGGAATTAATGAGCCGATAAAGTTCTGGGATTTCCTCCGGATCGTCCTGTAAATCGGCGTCCATCGTAACCACCACTTCCCCTTGCGCAATTTTAAAACCTGCATGCAGGGCTTGCGATTTCCCATAATTTTGTTTGAACCGAATTCCTTTCACATTAGAATCTTTCTGGCTTAAGGCCTGAATTATTTTCCATGAAGCATCGGTGCTTCCGTCATCGATGAAAATAATTTCGTACGAAAGAGAATTGGATTGCAATGTGTTCACAATCCAATCATGGAGTTCGTACAACGATTCTTCTTCGTTGAGAAGGGGAATAACAATAGATAAGTTCATTTACAATTTCGGGATGCCGTTTATATAAAATCGGATTAAAATTGGTTTATTTCTTTTTTCATGATCAATCCGGCAATCACGGAATAAATCAAAGCGAAAAATGCGCTCAGAGCCAACCAAAGCGCAGTCATTATCCAAGGATTTGTAAAAATTGGTGCATATTTCATGCCTTGATCTACCATTTCTTCGGTCATATTTGGGTTCTCTAACATTTTTTCGCGTGAAACTTCCAACATTTGATTGGCAAAATCTGGATCGATAACATAACTAAAAATCAAGTTATAAACTCCTAATACCAATGCGCTGATAATTCCGACAATCAGGCCACATTTGATGGCTTCACTTAGTTTGAGAAAGTTTCCATTTTTCTTTTTGAACTGGGAAATAGCATAAAAAATGGTTGCCAGAAAAATGACATAGAAAATATACATCGGCCATTGTACCCCTTGTAATTGCATTCCGGTAACATACATGATCACCGAAACGAACACGAGGATAATACCCAAAATAACGCCGTAATTAATGCCGAATTTGCCGGGAGAAAGTTGTTGTGTTTCCATAGAAATTGATTTGTTTTTTAAGATTCTTTCTTTTGATTGGTACACAAAGATAACAAAACGTTACAATTTAAAACCAAACCAGAATATTTTTAAATATCTGTTGCTTGTTTTGTTGAAGTTGCGTAAATTTGCAGCTCGAAAAAATCATAAGATTTAAAGTTTGTAGCGATGAAAAAGGGAATCCATCCGGAAAATTATAGATTGGTAGCGTTTAAAGATATGTCGAACGAAGAAGTGTTCTTGACAAAATCCACTGCTCAAACCAAAGAAAACATTGAGGTTGATGGGAAAGAATATCCATTGATCAAATTAGAAATTTCGCGCACCTCGCATCCTTTTTATACCGGAAAAACGAAATTGATCGATACCGCAGGACGTATCGACAAATTCAAAAACCGTTATGCGAAGTTCAAAAAAGAGGAGCCAAAAGAAGAAAAATCGGAATAACAAAAACGGATCTTTTCAAAAAGGTCAACTTTTTACAGTATAAAATACGGACGTTCATAAGTCATATGTAACGTCCGTTTTTTTTATGGAATTATTCTTCTTCTTCCGCAGGGAAAGTTTCTTCCACAATTCTCATTGCTTCCGCATAATCTTTGTTTGCGACTAATATTTGAGCTTGGCCGGGCAATTCGCCAGCAAACCCGGAACGTAATCCAGATTGAAAGTCATTTTTTATTCGTGATGAAATTCCAGCTTCTTCAAAAATAGATTGAAGGTGCTGCACATTCACCTCAAATCCCAAATAAACGCTTTTATAGTCTTCATTTGTTTCCATTTGGTATATTTTTTTGTTCTAAAAGTACCTATATTTTGCGAATAAAACGGCTAAAATAAACTTAAAAAACCGCAGAAAATTCTTTTCTAATCATTCTAATTAGTCAGTTTCAAAGTCCTGTGCTTTTCTGGCACTAATGCCATAGATATTTTCAAAGAAAACAACTACGATTTAGATTTCTCAGAATTAGTGGTTTTTTTTGGCAATTGTTCTTCATTGGCATCCCGTTTTGTAAAAAAACCAGTAATGTCCAATGTGTTTTTTTCGTCTTCGGACTCGTCTTTTTTCTTTGTGCTTAACATTTCTTTCTTGTTTTGTTTCACAAAGATAAGAAAGGTATTTTTTGCAAGATGAATATTATGAGAGTAATTTCAAAAGCATAATTTAAGACTGTCTATTATGTTTTCCTCAAAAAGAGAATTGCTATTTTTTTTTTTTTTGTAGATTAGCAAACCTTAAAATCAAATCTTTAAATAAATGAAACGTTTATCAATGACGCTTTTTGCGTTTCTGGCATTTACAATCTTCTGCCCACAATTCATTTTTGCACAATCGAATAATGAAAAAAAACAAGATTCGGAAAGACCTTTTCCGTCCACTTTTGAAAACAATCAGGCAATTTTTACTGATTTTCTGTACCGCAGGGGAAATGTATATCGGACCGCTTCAGGAAAACCGGGACCGGAATATTGGCAAAATTATGCCGATTACCAAATTGAGGCAAGTTTGGATGATGTGCAACACACGTTGACCGGGAAAGTCACCATTACTTACACAAACAATTCCCCGGAAAAATTAGATTTTATTTGGCTGCAAATGGAGCAAAACCGGTTTACCGAAAATTCACGGGGAACCATGACTACGCCGATTGGCGGAAATCGATACAGCGGCGACATTTATGGCGGATATGAAATTAGTAATTTGTCAACCGACGTAAACGGTAAAACCTCCTCGGAACATACTATAACTGATACGCGGATGCAAGTAATTTTGGCCGAACCTTTGGAGGCAAATGGCGGAGTCGCAACAATAACAATGAATTTCAAATTCAAGATTCCGGAAATGGGGATGGACCGAATGGGCCGGCTTGAGCGCGACCAAGGAACGGTATATTCCCTCGCACAATGGTATCCAAAAGTAGCAGTTTTTGATGACATTAATGGTTGGAATATCTTGCCGTATCTTGGTGCAGGGGAATTTTATTTGGAATATGGTAATTTTGATTACAAAATCACCGCACCTTATGATCATATTGTGGTGGGTTCCGGAACCTTGATGAACCCAGAAGATGTATTGACAAAAACACAATTGGATCGTCTAGAGGAAGCTTCAAAAAGTGATAAAACGGTTTTTATTTTAGAACCGAAGGAAGTAGGAAAGGCGTCTTCCCGTCCCACGAAAAAAGGCACATTGACTTGGCATTTCAAAATGGAAAATACCCGCGATGTTGCTTTTGCATCTTCCAAAGCTTTTATTTGGGATGCTGCAAAAATAAATCTTCCAAGTGGTGCGGATTGTTTAGCACAATCGGTTTATTCCAAAGAAAGTGCCGGCCAGCAGGCTTGGGGTCGTTCTACTGAATATACGAAAGCTTCTATCGAATTTTATTCAAAAAATTATTATGAATATCCTTATCGTAATGCTATTAATGTGGCGTCTCATGTTGGCGGAATGGAATATCCCGGTATCGTTTTTTGTGGTTGGAAGGCGAAAGGTCAAGGTTTATGGGGCGTAACCGACCACGAATTTGGTCATATTTGGTTCCCGATGATCGTGGGATCCAATGAACGAAAATTTCCTTGGATGGATGAAGGTTTCAATACGTTCATTAACCATTACAGCACATTGGCTTTTAACGATGGCGAGTATGCTTCGCGTGTGAGAATGGACAGATTGGTAGGTTACATGACATCTTCGGATCGGGAAGCTATCAGCACTTATCCAGATTTAGTAAATCTGAGTCATTTGGGCTACACCGGTTATTATAAACCGGCGGTGGGAATGATCCTTTTGCGCGAATATATTTTAGGGCCGGAACGCTTTGATCGTGCTTTTCATTCCTATATAAAAACTTGGGCGTACAAACATCCACAGCCCACCGATTTTTTCAATCATATGGAAAATGCTGCGGGAGAAGAGCTTTCTTGGTTTTGGAGAGGTTGGTTCTATACCAATGAAAATATAGATATAGGAATTGACGATGTTAAAGCCGACAAAGATGGATATATAATTACGGTTTCCAATAACGGCGGAATTCCGTTGCCGGTGGTTCTAAAAATAAATTATCAGGACGGAAGTTCTCAAATGTTGAATATGCCAGTGGAAATCTGGATGCGAGACAATGTTTGGGATCATTTGCTGGAAACGGACAAAAAAATCAAAGAAGTCATTTTTGATCCACAAGGAATTGTTCCAGATATGAACAGCGCCAATAATACTTGGAAAGCCACAAAATAAAAGCCATTTCCTTAAATTATTTCAGGTCGTCCGTTGGGCGGCCTTTTTTATTTGGAATGAATCATCCCTTTTTTTGTTTTTCCTTAACGTCCTAAAAGTTTCGGCTGTCGTACCTTTATAATATGAAGGAACCTGCCGAAAGAAATAAGATTTGGGCCATCGGACATTCTACCAGAACTTGGGAAGAATTCCTAAAACTATTACAATCTTTTGATATAGAAATCTTAGTTGATGTTCGGAGCTATCCCGGTTCCCGGAAATTCCCGCAATTCAATAAGGAAAATATGGAGGAAGAATTACCAAAAAATAAAATTCGTTATGAACTACTTAAAAAATTGGGTGTTAGACGAAAATCAAATCCTGATTCTACCAATACCGTTTGGCGACATCCATCTTTCCGAAGTTATGCCGATTATATGGAAACGGAAGAATTCAGGGAGGGAATTGAAGAATCAGAGAAATTGCCATTAAATCCCGAGTGGCTTATATGTGTTCCGAAGCGGTGTGGTGGCGTTGCCATCGTTCGATGATCTCCGATTATTTGAAAGTGAAAGGTTGGGAAGTGCTTCATATTATGGGAAAAGAAAAAATCACGGAACATCCTTTTACCGCCCCCGCAAAAGCAGTTGAAGGAAAATTGGAATATGGTGCCGAAGAATAGGAAAAATTTCCTATTCTTGCTAAATTATTTGTCCAAATATGATTCTATGAAAACAAAATTGATAATGACTTCGAGCGCGGTATTGCTCGGTTTATGTGGGATTATTCTGACTTTTCTTCCTGTTGAGATTTTGAATTTACTAAATCTACAAACCGATCGATCGCTTCAGTTGATCCTGCAAATTTTGGGCGCCCTTTATTTCGGGTTTGCGATGCTGAACTGGATGTTGAAATCGAGCCGTATTGGGGGTATTTACAATCGGCCAATTGCGGTCGCCAATTTTTCCCATTTTATGATCGCGGGACTTGCACTAATAAAGGCTGTTTTTGCAATGTCAGAACTTCCAAGAGCTTTATGGATTTTAGCCGTGGTTTATTTGATTTTCGCCATTGCTTTTGGAATAATTCTTTTTCGGCATCCGAAGGAGGAATAATTCACTTCAAAAAATTTCATAATGAATAGGCTTGAAACTGCCGTTGTTGCTATCTTCAGCCGAACAAGCGGTGAGACCTACGATTAGGTCCATTTTTGCTTCAAACAAAACAAAATCACCGGCTTTGCTCATTGGGGCTTCCACGCTAAGTTTTCCGTTTGGTTGAAACTGGACGTTCATAAAAATGTTGAAGGCGGTGGGAATATCGTCTGGTTTAATATCGAATTTCTTCAAATTAATGTGTAGATTTTCAAAACAACTGGGGTGATATTCTGGATTTTCATACATAATTTGAAAAGTTTCTGGGCTGCAAGGAGCGAGCAAAAAATCGTTTCTTCCGTTTGTGTCTTCCAAGATTTCCATCATTTTACTACTTCGATTGCTCCATATAAAATTTCCTTTTGTAATTAGAATGGTTTCTTCAAAATCCAAGGTTTTTCCCGACGAAATTTTTTCCCGAATGTCGTCCGCGTTGAACAAAACCATATCGCTGACTTGTTCACCTTTCGGATCGATTACTTTTAAACGCTGTCCTTTTTTTAGCCTAAAAGCCGTTCCTGTTTGTTTTTCAATTATTTTTTCCATTTTCTTTTTTAATATTTTGAGAAACTTCTTTTGCCAACTGATTATCTTGTTCTGATAAATGCCTGGTAACGGAATCTATATCTTCCTTTTCAAATCCTTGATGAAATTTTGCGATCGCTTGAATTTTGGTCGGATTGCACCAAAATCCGGTGATTTGCGGTAAATTTTCCTTTAAGATTTCTGTTGGAATGTCGTGATAGAAAAGTGGTTTTTTTTGTTTTTTTTCAAAACGGGAAACTAGTTTTGTTAAACTTTCTTCGAGTTCATCTTTCGATTGTACTAATAATTCAACGTTAATATGAACCGCGGAATAATCCCAAGTGCTGACTTCTTTTTTTTGGTACCAAGAGGAAGAAACATAAGCCTGTGGTCCTTGGAATATAAGCAAAGCTTCGGTTCCGTTTTTCAGGTGCGAATATTGTTGGTTGTTATAAGCGATATGCCCGAAAAGCCTGAAATCTTCAGCTGTTCCTTGCATAAGAATGGGAATGTGTGTCGCCAATAATTCATTTCCATGGATGATCAAAATGGCAAAAGGATGATTTTGGATGAACTCAAAAATATATTGCCGATCGGTTTTTAAATATTTTTTCTGTCGATACATGCGAATCGCGGATTATGAAAAGTAGGATCAATGTCAAAATTACGGATTTTTCGAATTGTTCCGTCTTTTTGTTAAACCTAACAGGTTTTTCAAAACCTGTTAGGTTTTTTTTTAATTTCAATGATGAAAAGGGCATTTCCATTCTTCGCCCACTTTTCTGCCACTATATTGTTTTGCTTCGCTTTCTTCCCCAAAATCTTCCAGCATGGGATTCATGTTTCCTTGCAATTTTTTATCGCGCTGTCTGATTTTATCTCGAACTTTATGATATACGCCCATTTCGCGCAATTTCTCAAATTGGTTATGCATATTGAAAACCAGTGCTGGATAAGGACTTTGCCTCGCTTCTCGGGAACTATTTGGATGCATCCCGACAATATAAAATGCTTTTCTGGCCAAACTGAAACTGAAATTATCATTTTCTGGATCGCTGCTTACCGCCTCGTCCCACAGCATTTCGTCAATTTCGTGCAAAAACTGTAGCTGTTTCCATAAAATTAGCTCGAATTTTTTTTCATCAAATTGTTTTTCATTGGGGAAAGTGGCGATAAACGAAAAGAATTCCTTGGATTCAAAGTTATAAGTTGAAAGATAGATTTTCAAATCTCTCAAGATTTCTATGGCAGCTTTGCGTGAACCGAAATTTTCATAAGAATGCAAATCATAATTATCCATTGTAAAAACCGTCTGCGCCATTACACAAGGATGGTTTTTTCCCAAGATGAATTTTGAAAATTCGGCCTTGGGGTTCGTGCTATTTCTTGATTTCTTTAGCTTTATTTCGATACTGGGTTCCATGTTTTTTTTATAAAACTACTCAAACTATTTCGATCGATTTTATTATTTAGGAAATCCCTAAGGCATATTTAAGAATGATTTATGAATTATCACTATCTTGAAGTAGAATTTCCTTCACGCTTAAATTATTGTGCGCCAATTGATTTGCGTTTTTATAATCCAGAATCATATAAGATTCGAGATTCACCATTTGTTTTTTGTTTTTAACATTTCTTTCCAAAGTTCACCTTTATCTTTTAAGCGATCTTCCATGTTTTCAATGGTGAAATCGGAGAGTTTCAAATCTTTGGTCAATTCCTTCCATTCCAAAGGGGCGGAAACCGTGGCGCCTGGTTTTGGCCGTGCGGAATAAGGCGCCGCGATTGTTTGTCCAGCGCTGTTTTGCAGGTAATCCAAATACACTTTTTTCTTTCGATTTTCGGGCTTCGCTCCATGCTGGTGATTTCGGGTAGTTTTTTTCGGGTTTCCAAAGCGATTGCTTTTGCCCATTTCCGAGTGGTTTCAAAGGTATTTCTGGCGGCAAAAGGCACAAAAATGTGAATTCCCTTGGAACCTGAAGTCTTGCAAAAACCAGTTAATTCATGTTCGTCCAAAACTTCTTTTACGGCCAAGGCAGTTTCCTTAACGCCTTTAAAATCAATTTCTACCGGATCTAGATCAATGACCAGATAATCTGGTTTTTCCAAATGTTGGATGCGTGACATCCACGGATTTATCTCAATACAACCCAAATTTGCCATATAAAGTAAAGTAGCTTTATTGTTGCAAATCAAATAATCGATGTCTTTATTGTTGCTTTCAGAAAGGATTTTTTCGGTTTTCAACCATTTTGGAGATTGCTCCACATCGATGTCTTTTTGAAAAAATCCGTTGTCGCCGATCCCATTTGGATTTCGTTTCAGCGATAACGGTCGATCTTTTAAATAAGGGAGAATGGTTTTGAAAATGGTGTGGTAATATTCCAATAGATCGCCTTTTGTTAGCTTTTTTTCTGGCCAAAATATCTTGTTACGGGTTGTAAGTTCCACTTTATGACCATTTAAAGTGAGCGTCATATTCGCCGGTTTCTTTTTATTTTCGTGTTTGGAATTCTTTTGTTTTACCACATTTTCCATTGGGATTTCGGTTTCCTTTTTCACTTGTTTCGGTTTTTTATCCGTTCGCAATCCCATAAAAACAGGATGTCGCATGTGGTTGTCGGTCGTCCATTCTGAAAACTTCACTTCACAAATCAGTTTCGGCGAAATCCAGGTTGCCTCATTTCGTATATCCGAAATTTTATCGAATGGCGAGGTTTTTCGTTCCAAAGGTTTCATTTTATCATACAAGGCTTTCAAATCTGCCTCTTTGAAGCCGGTGCCACAATTTCCGATATGCACCAATTTTTTTCCTTCATAAACTCCAAGCACCAACGACCCGAAATGCGAGCGTCCACCTTGTGGTTTTGTATATCCGCAAATAATTGCTTCTTGTCGTTGTTCCGTTTTTATTTTCAGCCAATCATTGTTCCTTTTTCCAAGTTGATAAATGCTATTTCTTTTTTTTGCGATAATTCCCTCACCTTTGTCTTTTTCAACTTTTTGAAAGAATTTTTTCCCGTTCCCTATTACTGTTCCGGTTTTCAAAATAAGATCGCTATCAATATTTTTAAACACATGATCCAATAAATCTTTGCGATCTGACAAAGGCATTTCCATGGTTTCATGGCCGTTTAAATAAAGGATGTCAAAAACGTAAAACACTAATTTATCGGCTTTCTTTTGTAAATGGTTTTGTAACAATTGGAATTTTTGTTTTCCTTTTTTGTATAGTGCCACTATTTCGCCGTTCAAAACAATATCCATTTCCAGTTTTTCTAGTTCCTTCACTATGCTTGGATATTTTTTGTTGAAAGAATTATGGTTTCGTGAATACAGAGAAACTTTTCCGTCAAAAACGGAAGCGATTGCAGGATAACCATCGAATTTATACTCGAACAACCATTCTTCGTTATCGAAAGTTTGATCGGTGAGTTTGGCGAGCATCGGTTTGTAAAATTGCTGAGGTTTTAGATAATCACTTTCTTTTTCAACTTTCTCTTTCTTTCCTTTTTTCGCTTGTACGTCCCCAACTTTGTTGCCTTTTTCTTTTTTGGGTATATTATCTTCAATGTCAAATTCCTTGTCCACCGAAAATTTATCCTTGTGTTTCAGAAGCAACCATGCATTTTCTTGCTTTCCGTGCATTTTCACCAATGCCCATTCGCCTTTTAATTTTTTCCCTTTCAATTCCAATTTGAGGCTTCCTTTCTGTAATTCTTTCAGCAATTCCTTTTCTGCGGTTTTGGTTTCTTCCAAAGGTTCGTAAAATCCTTCGTCGTAAATCATTACATTCCCAGCGCCGTAATTTTCCTTGGGAATTTCACCTTCAAAATTTTTGTAATCATAAGGATGGTCTTCCACCATCATCGCCAAACGCTTATCCGACGGATTTAAAGAAGGTCCTTTTGGCACCGCCCAACTTTTTAGAACGCCGTCCATTTCCAGCCTAAAGTCATAATGTAAGTGGGAAGCATGATGCCGTTGAACCACGAACCGCAATTTTTTTCCGGATTTCCGTGAATTGGAATTGGGCTCTTTCGTTTTTTTGAAATTGCGTTTTTTTTGATAGGTCGTTAAAGGTGCCATTTTTTTGAATGTTGAAAATTAATTCCGGAAAACTAAATACTGAAACTTAATTTTCACCCTGCTTTCTTCTTTTTTCCTTTGTCCAAACTGGCTTTCAATTGTGCAAGCAAATTCGAGGATTCCGCTTTTTTCGGTTTCATTTTTCGGACTTTTGGCGTTTTTCCTTCGGCTTTGGCTTTGATGATTTTCAATAAATCGTTGTTGTATTTTTCTTTGTATTTTGATGGATCAAATTCTTCGGAATACTGTTCTATAAGTGTTTCCGCAATTTTTAGTTCCTCTTTTTTTATCTTGGTATCTTCCGAAAGTTTTAAATCTTCGGTGCTTCTTATTTCTTCTGGGAATTGTAATTGTTGTAAGATTAGAAAGCCGTCTTTGGAACGCAACAGCGCCAAATTTTCCGATTTCCGGAGCACAAAAGTGGCAATCCCGACTTTTTTGGTTTTTTTCAATGCTTCGACTAAAAGTTGATAGGGCTTTTTCCCACCTTTTCCCGGTTCTACATAATACGGTTTTTTGAAGAACATGGGATCCACGCTTTTTGCATCTGTGAATTCCTGAATATCAATTCTCTCTGTTTTTTCTGGGCTTGATTTCAATGTAATACCAACAAGTCTGGATGCTTATAAACCGGAACGCTGGAAGGATGATGCTCTCTTCCGCCCAGAAACTCGCAAAGCTTTTGAAAATCTTCTTTCTCAAGGATGGACAGATGCCTTGCGGGAAATCTATCCGAACGAGAAGATTTACACGTTTTGGGATTATTTGCGCAATGCTTTTGCACGTGATGCTGGTTTGCGCATTGATCATTTTTTGCTCAATGAGCCACTTAAAACACACCTGGAAGATGTTGGAGTCGACAAATATGTTCGGGGCTGGGAAAAATCAAGTGATCATGCGCCGGTATGGATTGAATTGAAAGATTAGTTTCTTTGATGCAGATTTATTCTTCACAAAAAAACCTTTTCAAACATTTGCCTGAAAAGGTTTTCTGAAGATATAATGGAAGTCTATTTTACTCGCCGTAATATTTGCGCACATCTTCCATGGTTTTAATTTTTCCGAGTGTTTGTTGCACTTCCGCCTTTTCTTTTCGGACAATATCTTTGTCAGCAACATCAAGATGCTCGTTGTCCAATGCATCTTGGTATTCGTCCAAACTTGCTTTGTCGCCACGAATGCACTCATTCAAAATAGCTTCTTCTTTGTCGCCTGACATAGAGCTTTTGAGATCCATCCAAGTTCGGTGAAGTGCTGCGACCCCACTTCCAGATTCTTTTGGTTCGCCCCCGCAGGATTTGATCCTGTCTGTTAATTCATTTGCGAAACTGGACCTTCTTTCGGCCTGCTTCATAAAATAATTTTGCAACGCACGATTGTCGATGTCTTCCAAAGCTTCTGTATAGCCTTTGCGGGCATCGTAATTTTTTTCCAGCAAATCGTTCAGTTTTTCAACTGCTTTTTTTTGATCATTCTTAAGTTCCATAGTTAAAAGGTTTTTAAAAATCCTTTGGCGACCATAAATATGGCAGCCGATATTATTAAGGGGGAAAAAAATAATCCGGATATTGTACTGGAAATGTGCACACATATCAAGAAATCAGCAAAACATTCCCTGCGTATTATTGGGGAATTACTGGCTTCGGCCGAATTGGAATCCGGGGAATTTCAATTGAAATTTTCAAAGTTTGATTTGGGCATACTGTTGAAAGAAATCGTGGAAAATCACATTCTTCCTGCCCGCAGAAAGGGGCAAACCCTACAATTGTCCGTTGTAAATGAATTCGACATTGAAGCCGATAAAGGAAAATTGGAAGAGATTATTGATAATTTAATAAGCAATGCCATCAAATTTTCGCCAGAAAAAAAGCAAATAAAAATAAATTTGTACGAAAAAGAAGGAATGGCGGTTCTGGAAGTGAAAGATGAAGGCCCAGGTTTTAGCAAAGCCGAGAAAACGAAGCTATTCAAACGTTTTTCTAAACTCAGCGCTCGACCGACAGGTGGAGAAATTTCCACAGGTTTGGGTCTCTTCGTCGTGAAATGTTTGGTGGAAGCCCATAATGGTTCTATTCAAGCAAAAAGCGATGGCCAAAATAAGGGAGCCATTTTTACGGTGGAACTTCCCCTGAAAGAAAAGACGACGAAGACAGACATCGAAATGTAAAGTGAAAATGTTTTTCAAACTGTAAAAAATTGAGATATTTTCAGGAATAAAATTTTCTTCTTCCCAGATTCCCGTCCTTCCGGAGCTGTTCTTTCGGAAATTGAATCTTGTGTGCCATCCTACGAAAATTAAGCGTATTTTTGCAAAAATTCCAAAATGCCGAACGATATCGAAAATAAACCACACAAAGCCGGATTTGTGAATATTGTGGGAAACCCAAATGTGGGGAAATCCACCTTGATGAACGCGTTCGTTGGGGAGCGTTTGTCGATAATCACCTCGAAAGCACAAACCACCCGCCACCTGATTTTGGGGATCGTCAATGGAGAGGATTTTCAGATGATTTTGAGCGATACTCCTGGGATAATCAAACCCGCTTATGAACTGCAAGCTTCTATGATGGATTTTGTGAAATCCGCTTTTGAAGATGCGGATGTATTGTTGTATATCGTGGAACTTGGGGAACAAAATTTGAAAGATGAAGCCTTCTTCGAAAAAATTACTTCCGCCAAAATCCCGGTGCTTTTGTTGTTGAATAAAATAGACAAAGGAAATCAAGAATTGGTGGAGGAGCAAGTAAAATTGTGGAGTGAAAAGGTGCCAAACGCCGAAATTTTTGCGATATCAGCTTTAGAAAATTTTGGGGTTCCCGAGGTTTTTAATAGGATTGTGGAACTGCTTCCAGAATCGCCGGCATTTTATCCGAAAGACCAACTTACCGACAAACCGGAACGATTTTTTGTGAATGAAATCATCCGTGAAAAAATCCTGATGCACTACAAAAAGGAAATTCCTTACAGTGTCGAGATCGATACAGAAGAATTTTTTGAAGAAGAAAAAATTATCCGGATGCGCAGTGTGATCATGGTGGAGCGCGATTCACAAAAAGGAATCTTGATTGGCCATAAAGGAACTGCTTTGAAACGCGTTGGTGTGGAAGCCAGAAGGAATTTAGAAAAATTCTTTGGAAAACAAGTGCATTTGGAATTATATGTGAAAGTCAACAAAAATTGGCGTAGCGATCAACGGCAATTGAAACGATTTGGTTATAATAGTTAGCAATAGGCTTTAAGCAATAGGCAATAAGCATTAAGCAATAGGCATTAAGCATTAAACATTAAGCATTAAGCATTAGAATGGGAAACATAGTAGCCATCGTAGGGCGGCCAAATGTGGGCAAATCCACCTTTTTCAACAGATTAATCCAGCGCAGGGAAGCTATCGTGGATGCTGTTAGCGGCGTGACGCGCGATCGACATTATGGCAAATCGGATTGGAACGGAAA
>JBDNFD010000012.1:0-15102 GCA_041689995.1 Flavobacteriaceae bacterium
ATAAGATACTTTGTCGTGAATATTTTCAAAAAACCTTGATGTTTTTCTAAAACCGCTGGTTTAAAATGTAAAAAAACTCTTGTAAGTACCGATTTCATTGATGTTTTGGTCTATCACTCTTATATTAGAATAGAGCCAAATTAATTAATTTAAAGCTTTATGGAATATATTGCATGTCAAAGCGTCCATTTGTGATTTTTACCGTATCACATTGTTCATTAACAGTCGAAAATTCAAATATGCCAGAGATAATATAGTTGTTTTGATCTATTTTTGAAAACTTCACAAATCCTTTATAAGCATCCTCAAATTCATAATGACAGCCTGATTGAGGATTTGGGTCGACTATATATCTAACTTTACCAGTTAAGTCAATTTGATTATTTGTTGAGAAAGGTTCATTAATGATCATAGAAATACCCCCTCCTCCAAATTGAAGTTGCCCTTGTTGATAAATAGCGGTCATATGATAACTGTTGGTTATGGACAGAGGCTCTCCATTTATAAGGCACCCAAACGTATTCTCCCCTGTTTGTGTTTGGGGCGGCAGTTGGCTTACTGGGTTGGGAGCATTTTCATCGTCGTTGCTGCAACCCCCTAACCCCCAAAGGAGAAACAATAGCATCAGGCAATAAAATGATTTTTTCATAGGGTTTTTATTTCTGTAAAGTTACCAAAATGTAAGTGGTTTTTATGGTGTAAATATTTCAATTTTGCCGTCAAGGAAATTATCCGATAATGTATGGAATATTTCCGAAAATAATTCTATCTTTGAAACATGCAATCAAAACTGCCCATCGAAATCCAGCGTTTTAAGGAAATTCGGGAAAGCAATCATTTTACGCAATCAGAGTTTGCTGAACGTTTGGGGATCAAAAACACCACCGCGGATATCGAAAGAGGAAAAACCAAACTTTCGGGCAAAGTGGTGACCGATTTGCTGAAAATATTCGGTGTAAATCCGCTTTGGCTTTTTGGGGAAAGTTCTGTGCAATTTCTGGAAACTACAAAAACCACTGTTTTGCCCAAAGTGGTCAGTATTAATTCCAGTGGATCCGAAAATATTTTGTTGGTGAACCAAAAGGCGGCCGCGGGATATCCACAGAATATTCAGGATGTGGAATGGCACAAACAACTTCCGGCTTTCGACATTCCTTTGCCACAATATCGCAATGCCACCTATCGCGGATTTCAGATCGAAGGTGACAGTATGATGCCCAATTTCCAGCCTGGAGAGTGGGTTTTGGGGAAGGCTATTTCCGAAATAAGCGAAATCAGCTACAACAAAGTTTATGTGGTAGTTCTATCAGATTCGGTGTTGATCAAAAAACTATGGAAACATGATGACAATTCCAAGGTGCTTTTAATCTCACTAAATGAAGAATATGCGCCTTTAACGGTAGAAATAAATGAAGTCCAAGAATTATGGCAGGTAAACAGCAAATTGACTTTCAGCATTAATGCGCAATCTGAAAATAATATTTTGCGACAACTACAAGAATCCATGGAAGATTTGAAAAACCAACTTCGAGGAAAAAGCTGTTAGTTTTATATCCAAAGCCTCCATGAAATCCATTTGTATAATTCAAGGAATAATTATGTTCGAAAAAAAATCGAACCAAGGTTTATTCTTTCGCCTCTAAGTTCCTTATTCTAATTATCGTCCCCAATTTTGTCGATTTCTTTGGAAACTTCTTTATTCACCTCGTGATCTACTTTTGAACCAGCTTTTTCAAGAAGGCCCTCATGATCATCCTCCACTTTCACATCGTGGTTAACTTCCTTCTCTATCACAACAGTATCAGGTTTTGTTTCTGCATCTCGACAACTATAAGTGAAGGAAACAATCGAAAATAATGCAATAATTAAAAATGACTTTTTCATAATAAAAATTTTGATTTTATGAGACAAAAGTAAGTGTTTTAATAATTTAATAATGAAAATATAACTTAAATTTTCGCAAATATTTTTAATAAATGTAAAAAAAATATGCGCAAAACTTATAATACTTCTTTCAAATAATCTAGTATTATTTCTGTGGCGCCTGTATTACTTTGAACAAAATGGCCAGCGATCATGCCGGTCTGTATTCGGAAAGATTCTTCAAAAAGTAACTTCGTCAAGATTTCTTCCAGTTCGAAAGCATTTTTGACTGAAAAGAGTCCTCCCATTTTCCGCAGTTCTATGGCTTCCGGAAATTTTTCATAATTCTCTCCAATAATAATAGGAACCCCAAAAGTCGCAGGTTCTAGAATATTATGAAGCCCAATCGAGCCCATTCCCCCGCCAACGTACGCAACATCGGCATAGCTATAAATTTTACTGAGCATACCGATGCTATCAACAATCAGCACTTGATATTCATCGAGATTTTTCCCTATTCTTTCAGAAAATAAAATTGATTGCTGTGCAATTTTTTGTTGCAAATCGCCCAAATGTTTTGGGTTCAGACTGTGCGGAACAATGATAAACTTCGTTCCCTCAGGTGCCGAATTTATATAATGGAGCAAGATTGCTTCATCTTCCGGCCAAGTGCTGCCGCACACCACGCAGCGATTTTTCATTATGAAATCCGTAATAAAATCTAAGGTGTTGTTTTGTTCAATTTGATGCGAAACCCGATCAAAACGAGTATCACCGCAAATCGTCACATTGCTGACACCAATATTCTTTAATAATTTGAGAGAAGATTCGTTCTGCACAAAACACTGGTCAAAACTCCTCAGGGTTTCACGAAAAAAACCTCCAAAAAATCGAAAATAAAGTTGATTTTCACGAAACAAGGCTGAAATAAGCACAACTTTGACATTATGGGATTTAAGTGATCTGACATAATTGGGCCAGATTTCATATTTTATAAAAACCGCCAATTCCGGCCGAACTATGGAAACAAATTTTTTAGCATTTCTCTTAGTATCCAATGGAAGATAAGTAGTAAAATCGGCCAAATCAGTTCCCTTTTTTACTTCGTAGCCAGAAGGAGAAAAAAAAGTAAGCAAAATTTTATGCGCTGGAAATTGCTTTTTCATCTTTTCCATCACCGGAACCCCTTGTTCATATTCCCCGAGGGAAGCTGCGTGAAACCAAATAATCCGATCATTCTTCCCGAAGGCCTTCTTCAAATCGTCAAAAACGTTTTTTCTCCCTTCGACAAATAACTTCATTTTTAGACTGAAAAGCCCGGCAAGCGGAAGCAGGCTTTCTACCATAAAAACAAGAAAAGAATAAAATCGGCGCAACATGATGGAAGTTTAGGCGAAAATAAAGTTTTCTTTTGAAAAAAAGGAACTGTAGAAAGAACGATATTTAGTAATTTCGTAGCTTATTCAATTCTTTTTCCATGAAGCAGTTACAAATGGTCGATCTAAAAGGCCAATATGAAGAAATAAAAAATCAAGTGGATATGTCAGTAATGGAAGTGTTGCGCTCCGCCGCCTTCATTAATGGACCCGAAACCCAACAATTTCAAGCGGAATTGGAAAAATACCTCGATGTAAAACATGTCATTCCTTGTGCCAACGGAACCGATGCGCTACAAATTACGATGATGGGGCTAGGTCTAAAACCCGGCGACGAAGTAATCACGGCCGATTTCACTTTTGCTGCCACTGTAGAAGTAATCGCCTTGCTAAATTTGACTCCAGTTTTGGTGGATGTGGATCAAACCACCTTCAATATTGATCCGGAAGCGATTCGAAAAGCAATTACTCCTAAAACAAAGGCTATTGTTCCCGTACATTTATTCGGGCAAGTCGCCAATATGGATGCAATTATGGAAATTGCCGAAGAACATAATTTGTTCGTTATCGAAGACAATGCCCAAGCCATAGGCGCGAATTATCATTTTAAAAGCGGCGAAACGAAAAAAGCGGGAACGATCGGCCACGTCGGTACGACCTCATTTTTCCCTTCGAAAAACTTGGGCTGCTATGGTGACGGAGGGGCAATTTTCACGAACGATGATTCCTTGGCACATACAATTCGCGGCATAGTGAACCACGGAATGTACGAACGCTATCATCATGATGTGGTGGGCGTAAATTCACGATTGGACAGTATTCAAGCAGGGATTTTGCGGGTGAAATTGCCAAAACTGGATGAGTATAATCTCGCTCGTCAAAATGCGGCCAAAAAATATTCGGAAGCTTTGGCCGGAAATGAAAATATTGTGACACCAATAATTATTGGTGCTCCTGACACCCATGTTTTTCATCAATATACATTGCGAATTTTGAATGGAAAAAGGGATGCTTTAGCGAAACATTTACAAGAAAAAAACATTCCACACGGCATTTATTACCCCATTCCGTTGCATTTACAAAAAGCTTATAAAGATAATCGCTATCAGGAAAAAGATTTCCCTATTACCAGCGAGTTGGTGAAAGAAGTGATTTCTTTGCCCATGCACACCGAGTTGGACGATGAACAAATAGCTTTTGTCGCAAAAACCGTTGTGGATTTCGTTTGAAAAAAGATTAGTTCGTTTTCAAATTAATTGTTTCTGAAATTAACGCTCCTCCCGATGTCATTCCTTCTATATAAACATTAATTGTTGGTTGCAAGGTGTTCAGAATTTGGAATGTTGCGTGGCCAGTTTCGTCCAAGAACAAATTTGGGAACCAGTCTATTACTCCATAATGATCGAAAAAATCATTCGTATAAGAAGTATATTTTGGGGCATAAAATTCTTTTTGATCCGCAAAACCATTTTGCAAAATCATTGTCATCATTGTCTCCCTATTATAACGGCTATTTCCTCCAGATTTTAATTTCAGTTTAATAACCCCGCCCGCACCATCAATTCCATAACCAGCTCCTCTGGAATTGATATATATCTTGTCAATGTCAGCCAATGTCATAAATTTTATACGCTCATAATCAATTTGTTCCACTTCGTCTATGATCAAAAGTGGCGATAATTCACCACCCAATCTATTGGACCTAATATTTTTAATTATCAAATTGGGATTGACGCCTCTTCCGTTGATTACGCGGAATCCGTGCATTCTCAGAAAACTTGTGAGCAACATGCTTTCGCTCAATCTGTCCATATCAAATCTTTGGAAATACATATGCCCGCGAAAATCTTCTTCTTCGCGCTCTGTATCAATTTTATCTTGAAGTTCGGCATTCACTATGACTGTTCCCAAAGAAACCGCATCGGATATAAAATTTTCGGGAACGGTGTTTTGTATCGGAGATTTCGTGGCTTCGGGCTGGGATATCTTTTTTCCAAAATTAGGGGAAAGAATAATGGAATTCTGATCTTTAACTGGCAAAACAGAAAGGAACATTGCCGGTTTCGACAGTTTTTGATTCTTCTTATGGACCAAACCGACGGAAACAGCCGAACTGTCAATCAAAAAAAGCTTCTCCAGTTTAAATGATGCATCATTTTGCAAATCGACAAATTCGAAAAGATTTGTCTTATCGGCGATCAATAAAACTTTACTCTCTTCCGCATCTTTCGTTTGATTCAACCCTCCCAAAAGTATAAAACCTTGTTCTGGTTTAAACAATTCTTTGGGGGTATTATTGAAAACATTGTGCCAAGAATATTTGGTCCAACCTTGTGTCAGCAGCAATATATCTAGATCATAATCCTTTCTCCTTTGCTCCACTTTTTCAGAAAAATAATACTGTCCGTTTTCCAATTCTCCCCGAATATAGGGTTCGATATAAAATGCCGAAAAAATATTGTTTTTCGGGCTATATGATTCGGTGCCCGATGGTAAAACGGAGATGCTCAGTGAATGCAAACCCAGGCTATCTTTCGAACTTAACCCAAAAGCCAAAGAATCTGCCTTCAATCGTAAGAATTTTGCATCAACCATTTTTCTCTTAATTCCGTCATTATTGAAAATCATCCGTTCCAGAATGGGTTGAAATTTATCATCAAAAACCGTCATGGTAGTTATTCCAGGCGCGAGTCCAGTTTTCGAAATGGAAATATTCGCTTCTAAAGTTTCTTCGGGAATAATAAACCCAACAATGTTGATCGCACCGTCTTTGTGCAAAGCCATGTAAAAGGTTTTTCCCTTCAGGCTTTCAAATGTTTCTGGATTGGTTTTTATTGAAAAAATAACTGCTCCCGGAACCATGGTATTTGTGGTAAGGGAAATTCCAATTGAAGAGCTCACAGGAATTTCTTGGCGCAACTGATTCCCGTTTATTGGCTTCAAAACCACATAATATTTTTCGTCTGAAGTGGGAACAAAACTAAATTTAGACAAACCATATCTATTTGATTTAAAGGTATTCACCACGTCATTTTTGCTGTTGAAAATCTGTCCTTCGGTAAAGAACGTCCCTTTTCCCGAATTATTGATCAATTTCACACCTACTGTATTCATCACATTGGAAACCAAATGACCACCTTCCGGTAATAATTGGAGATCATATTCCAGCGGAACCGAAGAATCCATCTCTTCACCCAAAATGGTGAACGATTGGGAAAAAGACAAATCTTCCCTAAAATTTTCCATATATTTTGTGGAAGCTTTGATCATATATTTCCCAGAAGGAAGGGAATCCACGTTGAAATATCCGCTGGCTTGTCCATTTTTAAGAAACAAGGTTTTTGCTTCCTGCAATTGACCAAGAGCATCATATAAATTTACATGCAAATTGGTGGTCGAAACGCTGGGTACTTGAAACATAGGGCTATAAACATAGGCGGAGAACCAAATACTTTCTCCGGGGACAATGGCAGTTTTATTCAAATGCAAAAAAACGGCTTCCCGGTTCAATTCGAAATAATCTGAATATTTTTGCGCGAGTTCCTCCAAATTCGAAGGATTTTGCGCGTGCATGTTTACAGTAAATAGGCAAAAACCCGCCAATAACAATTTACATCCTAATTTCATAAAGTTCCATTATTTTGTGCTACGTACATTTTAGATTTCGGCGCTCATTGTTTCCACGCTTCGGTCAATTTTTTTCACCAATCCCTGCAACACTTTTCCTGGACCAACTTCAGTGAAATGCCTGGCTCCATCTTTAATCATTTGCTGAATACTTTGAGCCCATTTTACGGGAGCGGTGAGTTGAAAGATCAGATTTTCCTTAATTTCTTCCGGGTTTGTCACGGCAAAAGTCGTTACATTCTGATAAACCGGACAAATGGGAGTGGAAAAATTTGTTTTCGCAATGGCAGCCGCAAGTTTTTCCCGTGCCGGTTCCATTAACGGGGAATGAAAAGCACCACCAACCGGCAGAAGAAGTGCACGTTTTGCACCACGTTCTTTCAAGAGCTCACAAGCGGTTTCAACGGCTTTGGTTTCACCGGAAATTACGATTTGACCCGGACAATTATAATTTGCGGCCACCACAATTCCGTCCACATCGGCACAAACAGCTTCAACTATTTCGTCTTCTAATCCCAACACCGCGGCCATGGTCGAAGGTTTCAATTCACAGGCTTTCTGCATTGCTTGTGCGCGTTGAGAAACCAGTTTAAGGCCATCCTCAAATGTCAAACATTTGTTGGCCACCAAGGCTGAAAATTCGCCCAAAGAATGTCCAGCGACCATATCTGGTTGAAATTTTTCAGCCATCATTTTTGACAAAATCACCGAATGTAAAAAAATTGCGGGTTGCGTAACTTTGGTTTGTTTCAAATCTTCACTGGAGCCATCGAACATGATATCGGTAATTCTGAATCCTAAGATATGATTTGCTTCCTCGAATAATTCCTTCGCTTCGGGATAATTTTCATATAAATCTTTTCCCATTCCGGAAAATTGGGCACCTTGGCCCGGAAAAATGTATGCATTCATAATATCGTTTGAATAATTTAAAAAAAACCAAGTTTATGCTTTTTCAAAAATAAGCACTATTTTATTAAAGTCGGATGCCGCATTGATAACTTTAGAAAATTCGTCAAAACGGTTGGCGGGCAATTCCATTTGGTTGTATTGTTCATCGATGATCACAGTGATTATTTTTCCTGTTTGTTCATAGTCGGAAATAAAACACATTTGTATTTTCCCTTCTTCGTTCATGTATTTTATCTCCATTTTCAAATCTTCTGGGTTGGAAAGCTTATAGCCTTCCGGAACCTCAAAAGTGATGCTTCGGTCATAAGCGCGCCTGACCAGATTTTCCACAGATTGCACCCGTTCTTTCTTGGATTCGCTGTACAACTCACTTTGTGGGCCGATAAGCTGTCCGATGCGAAAAAGCGCCTTGTTCCCGGCCAATTGAACAAAGCTTTGAGAAGTGACATCACCTTCGATCACGATTGGTTTCTGGCCAATATCCTCAGGGTTTGTGTTGCTTACCAAAATATTTTTGACCTCAAAATTATCGTCCAGTTCCAAAAAGCTCTTCTTAATCTCTGGCAACCGTTCTGGGGATATTCGGTCATAAAATGCTTGCGCGCTACTCATTGTGGTACCATACTTTTTTATGACATAATGAACCTTTGGACTTGTCAGACCGGTGGAAAAATCAACCTCAATATCCATTTCGGTTTTGTTGTCCTTGGCTAATTTAGCAGGTATGTTTTCAAAAGTCGCGATACCTGTTACAAAACCACCCATGGAAACACTACTCACAAACATTCCGTCGGTGTGGGTATATTCTGGATTAATTAATCCCAGTCTGGAGTCGAGGGAAATGGGATCCAAAAACAAATTAATTTCGGGAAAATAGAGCAGTTCTTTTTCCAAATAATTATAGATCGCAAAATTTTTATCGAATGCATTTTTTGTCCGATCACAGGTAAAAACGAGTTGGGTCTTTATACCTATATTTTTGCAGATCGCAGTATATATCCTCAGCGCCCCAAGTTCTGTATAGGCTTTGTTTTCTAAAATATTCTTCGGATTGGACAAATCATCGGGATAATTTTTCTGAAAATGAAAATTTTTCTTCAGATAATTTTCGAGTAGTCGAATGTTTTCATCTGCTGGTTTTTTTTCGTCCAGACCTGCTAAGTCATATATCTTTTTTATGGCTTTTAAATCGTTTCTGGAAAATTCCGGATACGTATTTTCGTGCGTATAGCGAGCTATTTTTCCATAGTCCACCACATTTCGAAGATTAGAATATGTGTTTTTATCGAGTTTATAAGCTATTTTCCCCAAGTTTTTATCGAGATAGGCATAAGATTCCGGCTGCATTCCTCGGAGTGTGTCGATGGAAACCTTTAAGTAGTTGAGAGGCGACAAAGTAGTGTCTGTTACCATGTCGGGAAGGCCGTTATAAGATTTGCTTTCAATCACCAAATTGGCCGGCGAAATGATTTCCAAGCTTTCGTTGTATTTTATGTTTTCTCCTTGAATAGTATATATAATTCCGTACAAATCAGGGGATTTTTTTACCACGTACAGCAGTTCTATTTCGCTGCCGGGCTCCATACCGTCAAAAGCAAAATAATTGTAATCAGCTTCCATTTCTTGCGAATAACCCTTTTTCAGGTTTTCCATATTTTGAACGATCACTTTCCCATTTGGCAAAATAACCCGGGCTTTTGCTTTGACCACCTCATAAACATCATCTAAGGAAATATACACGGTATTATTTTCTGCTATCCCGGCTTTGTCGTTCACATAAGTCCTTCCGTGGTACAAGTAATATTCATACAATTTCCCATCATTTGCATCATATTCAAGTTGTACAATTCGATGGGTGAGCACGGAAACTTCCTTATTGGCCTTGTCCTCTTTGGACAGCGGCCATGGGGCAGGTGTTGTATTCCAATCATATACCAAATATCTTGATTCTTGTCCAACAGCCGACTGCATTGCTATTATCAAAAAGAGAAAAGTGATTTTGAAAATTTTCATTTTTTTATGGAATATAATTATGGTTTCTTATTTTTTTTAAGCACTAAACTTTGACTTGAAGCAGTTTTCAATTTTCGGGCAAAGTCATTCCATTCATCGAAAGTATCAGGTTCCAATTCCAAAGATGAAGTTTCCAGGAAATAGGTACAAGAAATTTTGCTTCCTGGTAATTTTTTATATTTAATGCTGAAAGAAAACTCCGGATGAGAAAGTTCTGTGTTTTCTGGCAAATATGTCAACGTATAGCCTTCCGGAATTTGTAGGATGTTTTCGTTTTCAATGGAATAATATAGTTGATAAATAAAGGATTGTTTTCGGGTTTCGGGAATGATGCTGCCGTTCCAACTTTTTTTCAAAATCATATTGATATAAAGTTCGTCCCCATTTGTCACCACGTAATTTTCCAGTTCAAAATCACAAGAAAAATGACTGACATCTGCCGGCTCCACCTTTACCGACTCCATGTTTATGGAAAAAGTTTTATTGCCCATGCCGAACCAGGCTTCATACATTTCCTGCCGATTGGCCTCGTTGAGTTGAGCTGTTCTTCCCCGAAATTTTTCTGAAAAATACCCAGTGGAAACATGATTCAAAGTTCCTTTTATTTTTCCGTTTTCAAACTGAAATGTTGAGACAGTTGAGCTTTTATTACTTGAAGCGGGCAAAATGGGAACTTTCACAGTTTCAAATTCGTCTGGGCCCAAATAGATCAGTGCGGTTTTTCCTTGCACGAAGGAAGAGGGAATGCCAAATGGTACGTTTTTGGCGGTAGGGTCCAAAAACATATATTTCCCATTTTCTTTCCAAGCAGCGATCATATGGTTGACAGAAAAAATCATGGGGACTTCTTCAAAAGAATACGGAATATCCTGAGTGCCGATAAACGTATAATTCGCTGTAATTCCGGCTTGCCGTAACATTTGGACCAGTAACGAGGCCATATCCTTACAGTCGCCATAGCGCCTTTTGCAAACTAAAGTCGGTGCTCGTGGCACAAATCCGCCCAACCCATTTTCAATAGCAATATAACTGATGTGGTTTTGTACCCATTTATAAATTCCGCGCACCACTTCACGATCTGTTTGGCTGTATTTTCGAATAGAATCAACCACTTGGGGCATTACCGGAAGGCTGTCGGCAACCACTGCATCAATATGTGTAGAATACCATTTGTAGAGATCGGCCAAATTCCGCGAAACGTCAATGGTTTCTCCATCTTTGGTTTTATAGTCAAGGACCCGGCAAATAATATGCGGCGCTAGCGACAAGAAATCAGGTCCGTTTTCTTCGAAATACAGTTTAGGAATGTTGTGTTTTTCCCACACATAAAAGGTGTTTTTCCCTTTGTTATAGGTTTTAAAATCGAAATCTGTTTCAGAACAATTAAAATATGAAAAATCAATTTGAATGCCATCTTCCACTTGTAGGACAAGTTTTTGATGTTCTACAGGGTAGTAATTGCTAAAGAAAAACCTACCAAAAAACCGAGGCTCTTTTAGTATTCGACTATATTCCAAATGGGTTTTGGCGCCTTTTTGCAACGCTGGAAATGTGAATTCTTTCGCATGTGTGCCGTCATAAAAAATATCATTACTGAGCACTTTTCGAGAGCTGATTTCTTTGACTTTTATTTTGTCGAACCTATTGCCGTTGGGCACAAGTGTATATGCTTTCAGATCGGTTATTTCCGAAAAATAAGACTCGAACTCCAGTGAGGTTTGGGAATAGTTGCCGGCATGCTGGGTCAAAAAATAATTATCTTCTTTTTCGTTTTTTTCGATAACCACTTTGTTATCATCGATTTCCAACGTCACTTCAGTTATTTTTTGCAGGCCAACAACATCTTCATTTGGGTATTTCTTGGAATACTCATCAAATTGTCCCGCTATTTGCTGGGCAAAAGAAAAATTGCACATTCCGATACTTAGGCATAAAACAAGTGTAATATATTTTTTCAAGGATTTATATTTTTAATTCTTCCAAAAGCCAACCGTCTTTGTATTTGTATTTTCGTATCAATTTACCGTTTTGATCATATTCTTCCACTAGGCCATTGAGTTCGTCATTGGAATAAAGTTCTTTTTTCCGCAATTTCCCATTCGGATAATATAAAAGTCTTGTTCCTTCCAGGTTTCCCCAAACATATTCTGCCTCAGATTTTATTTTTCCGTCTGGATAATATGCTGTGCGTTTCCCATTGTTTTCGTTGGCTTTATAAATGCTTTCTTCCAATAATTGACCGTTTTGGTAATATTCCTTATAGGGCCCGTGAACATTCCTTTATCAATTTCATAAATGCGTGCGATTTGTCCATTTTCGTACCGCACGTTTATTTTTCCACTTTCCAATTTAAGCGGAATTGTGTCTTGCGGCTTATCTGGGGAAATATAGCCCACCACCCTTCCGTGGTTGTAATATCTGATGTGGTTCAGCTTCCCTGTTTCTGGATCGAAAAATCTCTTAAATCCGTGCAGTTCTCCATATTTATATGTGTTAATAGTATTTAGGTTTCCGTGTCGGTCAAAATATTTATTCTCCCCTTCCAATTTCCGATTCTTATTGGTATAAGTTTGTGATATTTGGCCATTGTCATAGTATCGGACAACCGATCCTTCTTGGTAACCCATTACATAATCGGTTTCCATGTCTATTTCCCCATTGGGATGGTGCCAAATCCATTCACCGGTCATGTTGTCATTGAAATATTTTCCTTTTGTGCTGACCTGACCGTTGCCGTAATAGCGAATATATGAGCCGTGTTTTACCCCATTGAGGTATTCAATATCAAACCTTTTTTGGCCATTCGGATAGAATGCCATTGCATGTCCAGTCCCGTTTTTTAATTCACTTATTTTTGAAATGGAATCATTTGCAAAACTGGTTATCGAAAGCAACATCCCATTTTGGTAATATTCCGTCATCCTTCGCGTTCTATCCGGATAATAATAAGTTTGCGTGCCGTTGAACTCGCTGTCTTTATAATAGTTTTTAGAAATCAAACTTCCGGCCGGATTATACTCATACCATTTCCCATGCTTTTTCCCGTCGGAATAATATCCTTGATAATGCATTTCTCCCGAAGGATAATAGCCTGCATAATATCCATTTAGAGTGTCTTTCTTATAAATATAACTTTCAGAAACCTGCCCGTGTGGATAATATCTTTTTTGGATACCTTCCAGCAAACCTTCTTTGTCATAATTTTCGTTCGAACTCAATAATCCATTTTCGTCAAAAAATTCCCAGTATCCGGTTTGGTTATTATTTTCCAATTTTTCCGCGGGCCACCGACGACTCCATGAATATTATATCCTTCATAGTCGATTTTTCCCCAGCTGCGATCACCTTCCACAATAACATTCCCATCCTCGTCAAAAAATTTGTAATCTGCTATTTTCCCCTTTTTCAAATTGTACACGCTGGTTTTTAAACCGTTCGAGGAATAATTAGTTCTTATGGAATTGGTGCCATTTTCGTACACAATTTTTGTTTCCAATGTTCCATCACGATAATATTCCTTCCACGTTCCGGTAATTTCACCTTTGGAATAAGTACCTTCAGCTTGAACCTGTCCATCGCGGTACCACAATGTATAAGGACCATTCCAAAAGTTCTCCTTAAAACTAACTTTCCTGTATAATTGTCGGTTGTAATAGTAATCTTCGTAAAGGTTTTCTGCAAGATCATTTTTGTAAAAAACAGAATATTCGAGGGAACCGTCCGGAAAAAATTTTTGGCACAAACCTTCCTTTTTTCCTTTTTTCATAGGGTGAATTTCTTTTACGGCACCTGTGGGATAATAATAGGTCAAGGTATCCGTCAGTGCTCCGTCTTTGTGGTGCATGCTGCGCTGTATAGATCCCGTGGGGTTATAGAAAACCGTATTTCCATTCAGATTCCCATTTTCGTAATTTTGCTTGTTGCTAAGTTGTCCGTTGGGATACCAGGACATATAAACCCCGTCATATAAGCCATTTTTATAATAAATGGAGTCCTTTGTTTTTCCGTTATCATAATACCAAACCCAAGTACCTTCCTTTTCACCTTTTCCATTGAAAATTCCATGAGACATAACGCCCCCTGAATTATTAATAAATTTAGCATAACCATTAAAATTTTCGCCTGAAGCATCAAGATTCCCCAAAGCTGCCAAATCTAATTTTTTGTTGAACAAACTTTCCAGATCATAGTTTTTCCCGTTGAATTGAACTGTTTTTGTTTTGGGCATTTTTTTCATTTCCTCGGCACACCACGCCAAAAAATCGTCGTATTTGTATTTTTCTATAACCTTGTTGAAGTTTTCATTATGGCTGCTGACAAGCATTAAATAGCTCAATTTATCAAATTTTTCCTCTTGAAGCATTTTGTCGAAAAAAGGCAGGTAAAATTGATTCCAAAAACCCGGATCTTTCGGATTATAGTCACATCTGTCCATCACCAAATAGGTTTGTTTAATAATGTCTATCGGGATTTCGCTGGGCACTTCATAGCGATCATCGAGCGCCACGCGATTTTTGATCAGCAGATTTATCTGGGGAAAATTGTCTCCTTGCGAAAGCTTTATCCCGCGAGGTTTCAACAAAGTATCGCCGACCAAAGTTTTATCCAATAACAACAGCAGTTGGTTGGCGCGCGACGATGATGGTTCTATCAAATAAAACCCTGCGGCAGACATCAGTGCCTTTTCGTAATCGCCCTCTTGCAAGGCCAATTTTGACAAATAAAAATGACTGCTGGCATGGAATGGGTTCAACTGGACCGAACGCTTTAAATCGGCAAGTGCTTTTTCATATTTTTCCAATTTCATAAAGGTGACCGCCCGGTTGAAATATAGTAAAGCACTGTAGGAAAAACGTTCAATCCCTTTGTCAAAAACCTCAATAGCTTTTTCGGATTTGTCCATTTCGTCCAGTGCGGTGCCCAAATTCAAATAAAAACCGGCAAGTTCACTTTTGTTTAGGGAAAGGCCTTCGTGGGCATATTTTTCCGCTTCTTTGTATTTTCCCCAAGCTATGTACGAAAGTATTTTTTCGTACAATGCCACCGGATATTGGTCGTCCCCATCCGCAATGCTGTTATATAAGGCTATCGCTTGTTCATAATGAGCACTATCGTGAAGGGCAACCCCCTTTTGGATCACTTCGGTGGAAATGGTATTCTTTGTCTTTTCCTGAGAGAAGCTATTGAACGCAATAAATAAGGATAAAAAAAGTAGTCTTTTTCGATATATCATGATATAAATTGAAGAAATACAAATTTCAAATATAACATAATTTTAAGGATATGGTTTTAGTTCTTTGATTAAAAAAAC
>JBDNFD010000013.1:0-16885 GCA_041689995.1 Flavobacteriaceae bacterium
ACTTATTAACTTATTAACTTATTAACTCATTCACTTTCCCACAAAAATCAATTTATCTTTTATTCCATCTACAATTTTTTTTACGGATTCTTCGATACTCTCTTTTCCGGAAAAAACTTCCACATCTGGATTTGCAGGTGGTTCGTAAGGAGCGCTTATTCCCGTGAAATTAGGTATTTTACCCTCACGTGCTTTTTTATATAAACCTTTCACATCACGTGCTTCACATTCTTCGACACTTGCGTTGACAAATATCTGAATAAAATCTTGTTTTCCAAGTATTTCCAAAATCTTCATGCGGTCTTTTTCCAATGGGGAAACAAAGGCAGCCAGCGTAATAGTTCCCGCATCAACGAATAACTTGGCAATTTCAGCAATACGTCGCAAGTTTTCGCTCCGACCTTCGGGCGTAAAATCCAAATCGGCATTGATGCCCTGCCGAATATTGTCGCCGTCCAACACATAGGTTTTCATTCCCTTTTTATAAAGTTCTAATTCCACTAAATTAGCGAGGGTCGATTTTCCCGAGCCGGACAAGCCGGTGAACCAAATCAAACACGAACTGTGTCCGTTACTTTGATTTCGATCTTTCCGAGTGACTTGGTAGTTTTGTTTTACGGTGTTTGTTGACATTCTGTGAATTTGTAAGTTAGTGAATTTGTGAGTTAGGATATTCTGCCTATTACCCATTTAATTATTTTATTCATGAAATATTATCCAAAAAATCCTTTTAAAAATGACAAATGGTTTAGGAAAATCTTTTAAATATTCAAGGAATTACAAATTTGACTCTTGTTATCTTTTTTTCGAGCACTTTTTGGTTGCCAAATCCTATTCACCACATTCACTGATTCACTGATTCACTGATTAAATATACATCCAAGAAATAACCGTTACCGCTACGATCATTACAATTATGGTAACAGGAAAACCTGCTTTTGTATAATCGGAAAATTTATAACCTCCAGCACCCATGACCATGAGATTGGTTTGATAGCCAATCGGGGTCATAAAAGATGCCGAGGCGGCGATGGCGACGGCCAAGGCAGCCGCACGAACCGGTATCCCCACCTGTTCCGCAATGGCAATCGCCAATGGGAACATCAGAACGGCCGCGGCATTATTGGTGATAAACTCCGTGAACAAATTGGTCAAAAGATATAACATCAATAGAAAAATAACCGGATGCATACTATGGATATTTCCAAAAAGGATATTTGCAATCCCACTTGCTAGCCCACTTGTTTCCACCGCCTTTCCAATACCTATAGCTGTGGCAATGACCACTAAAATCGGTAAGTGAACGGCATTGATCAGTTGCTCTTTGTGCATGCAACCGCTAACCAACATAACAATTGCGGCCAGTAAGGCAGCGGTTACCATCGGAAGCCAGCCGATACCTACCACAACGAGCATTAAAAAAATAATTCCCAGTGCGATGCGACTTTTCCCGTTATAATCCCGGAGTGCATCTCCTTTTCTCCGCACCAAATAAAAATACTGATTATTATTTCCGTAAAACTGGTCAAAACCCGATTTGGCTTCTATGAGCAGCAAATCCCCTGCTTTGAGCGGCGTGTTTCCAACAGCACCATTAATTTGCTCCACTTTTCTCTGAATGGCCAAAACCACCCCTTTAAAGCGTTCTCGGAATTCCAATTCTTTCAACGTTTTTCCGACCAAGGGTGAACTATCCGAAATCACTGCATCGAACAAAGGCAACGGTTCTACATTCTTTCCTCCAGGAACCGCGGGCAATAAACCTTTGGTTGAGGCAACCATGTGCACCTCATTATATGTTCCACGGAAGGTTAGGATATCACCTGCTTCGACAATAAAACCCGGTCCAACGGCGATGAGGTGCTTTCCTCGCTGTACATGGATCAAAAAAACCGATTCTAAAGCTCGTAATCCCGCTTCTTCAATTGTCTTTCCGCTCAAAGATAAATTTTTCGGCACCTTGTAGTCAAACTGATAGGCTTCGGCGGAATTGGAGATTTTTGAAAAATTATTGGCGACCACTTTTCTATCCGGCGTTATTCCGAAGCCAACAAGCATAAACCAAGCAAAAACCAAAATGGCAGCGGGAATGCCAATCCAACTTAATTCGAACAAGCCCATTGGTTCTAGGCCAAAATCGACCATCATCCCGGAAACCAAAATGTTAGTGGAGGTACCAATAAGCGTAGAGATTCCACCAACAATAGCTGCATAAGATAGAGGAATCAGCAATTTTGAAGACGAGATTCCTTTCTTGTCGGCCCAAGACTGCACGTGGGGAATCAGCATTGCGACAATCGGCGTGTTGTTCAAGAATGCCGAAAGACCCATGGTAGCAAGCATCATTTTGCCGCCCACTTTCCGCAGGCCATCGCGCTGCCTGAAAATCACAAAATCGATAAATGCCAAGGCTCCTGTTTGTTGCACGCCAGTAGCCACCACGAAGAGCGCCGCCACCGTAAATACTGCTTCATTGGCAAAACCTGAAAGTGCCAGTCCCGGGCTTAAAACACCGGTCACCAATAATAGCATCAAGGCGGCAATAAACAATAAATGCGGCCTCGCAAGGTCTTTTAGCAAGGCAATCAATAGCAATACAACCGTGGAGGCCGTAATTATCAGATCGATGTTCATCGCTATTTTTTAACGCTTTTGGTTTTTATGGATCTAATTTTCAAACTAACTTTTCAATTTTTACACGCCAAGTCGAATATCCACTTTGTCGAATAATCCCATGATTTATAATTTTCCGTCCACTTTCTTGTCCTTCAGAATTCCTTTCACATCATACAGTACCGATTTTTCATTTCTTAAAGATGGAAAATCCAGCTCTAAAAATTCCTGATGTGCCACTCCCAAAACCACAGCGTCAAATTTTTTGGTGGGAAGTTCTTTCGAAGATTCCAATCCATATTCATGAGCCACTTCTTGCGGATTAGCCCACGGATCGTACAGTGTGATTTGAATGCCATATTCGCTTAATGCACGGTGCACATCGATTATTTTCGTATTTCGGATGTCGGGACAATTTTCTTTGAAAGTAATACCCAAAAGAAGCAATTTGGCATTTTTGATGGGAATTTCCTTCTTGATCATCAATTTAATAATTTCAGAAGCTATATATTCGCCCATGCTATCATTCAAGCGACGTCCCGCCAAAATAATCTCTGGATGATAACCTACTTCTTGTGCTTTTTGTGAAAGATAATAGGGATCTACACCAATGCAATGGCCACCAACCAATCCCGGGCGAAATGGCAAGAAGTTCCATTTGGTTCCCGCAGCTTCCAAAACCGCATGGGTGTCAATATTCATCCGGTTGAAAATTTTCGCCAATTCGTTAACGAAGGCAATGTTGATATCGCGTTGCGAATTTTCGATGACTTTAGCTGCCTCCGCAACTTTGATGGTTGGCGCCAAATGAGTTCCGGCAGAAATAACACTCTTATACAAATCATCGACTCGCTTTCCAATTTCGGGCGTAGATCCTGAAGTGACTTTTAGGATTTTCTCCACAGTATGTTCTTTATCGCCCGGATTGATCCGTTCTGGTGAATAACCTGCATAAAAATCCACATTGAATTTCAGGCCGCTAATTTTTTCCAAAACCGGCACACATTCTTCCTCTGTAGCTCCAGGATAAACCGTGGATTCATAAATGACAATATCGCCTTTCTTCAAAACTTTCCCCACGGTTTCACTTGCTTTGCGCAAAGGCGTCAAGTCCGGACGGTTATTTTTGTCCACCGGCGTGGGAACGGTAATTATATAAATATTGCAGTTTGCAATTTCTTCTAAAATCGAAGCACAATACAAACCTTTATTTTCTGTTTTATTGGTTTTGGAACCCGATCCGTCCTTTTGAGAAATGACTTCTTGGGAAACAAGCACTGCTTTCAATATTTCGTCTTCCACTTCGAGGGTACTATCGTGACCGTTATTAAGTTCATCAATTCGGCGTTGATTGATATCGAAACCGATCACTGGATATTTCGTAGCGAAAAGTCGTGCCAAAGGAAGGCCAACATAACCGAGACCGATTATGGCGATTCGTTGCGATGGGGCGACGGGGCGATCGGGTGACTGAGTGACTGGACGATTCGTTAAGGTATTCTTTTTTTTCATAATATTATAATGTCCACTTTTCGGGATTAATAATTATTTTGATTAACATGCCTATTATATGGTCATAGCTGTCCATTAATCGGTTGTGGTCTTTTTCCTTTATATATTTACAAGCAAATGCATAATCTAGCCAATTTTGTGTTTCCCTTGCTTCTCCTTCCGAATCAGTGAGCTTGCTGACAAAAGATTTTGGATAACGTCGCTTTCCCCATGCTTCTGCAATATTTCCGGAAACGGATCGGGAAGAACGTCTTATTTGATCCGTCAATGAATATTTTTCTTCTTTGGAAAAAGAACGTGAAAGCCAAAAATTCCAGTATCAAATGAAAGTTGATACACACGCAAATCTTTATAAGTTCTGATTTTTTCCATTCAATTCTCAATTTTTCTTTCAAACACCTTTATTCACAAAACCACTCCATCTCCCAGTCGCTTTGTCAAAAAGTCACTCGTTTCAAAATCTCTCAATCCCGAGGTCACAAATTCCCCCAATACCAATTCACGGCTTCTTTCAAGCCCGCAGCAATTTTATGTGAAGGTGCATAATTCAACAAACGCTCTGCTTTTTCTATACTCGCCAAAGAATGCGGAATATCGCCTGCGCGTTCGGGACCGTGTTTCACATTGACTTTTGCGATTTCCGGATCGTATTCCGATAAATATTCTTTCAGATAAGCCACCAATTCATTCAAAGTGGTTCGGTCACCAACAGCGGTGTTGTAAACGGTGTTTATAGCTGCAGGATTTTCTGTCAACATTGCCCGTTCGTTCATTTGAACCACGTTATCGATATAAGTGAAATCACGTGAATAATCACCTGTACCATTAATAACCGGTGGCTCATGTTTCATGAATTGCATGACAAATTTCGGGATCACGGCGGCATAGGCACCATTTGGATCTTGTCGCCTTCCAAAAACATTGAAATAGCGAAGTCCCATAGTTTCCAAACCATAAATATTACTAAAAATCCCGGCATATAATTCATTCACATATTTGGTAATAGCATAGGGCGACAAAGGTTTCCCGATTTTATCCTCTACTTTCGGGAGAGCTTCTGAATCACCATAAGTGGATGAACTTGCGGCGTAGATGAATCGCTTGACACCTTCATCACGAGCGGCAACGAGCATGTTCAAAAATCCGGAAACATTGGTTTCGTTGCTTGTTATGGGATCATTAATAGAACGCGGAACTGAACCCAATGCTGCCTGATGCAGCACATATTTGGCACCTTTTACCGATTCTTTGCAAGTATTAAGGTCTCGGATATCACCTTCAATTAGCTTAAAATTTTCATTGTCCAAAAATGGTTCGATATTGTGACGGTGCCCGGTAGAAAAATTATCAAGACATGTGACATGGTAGCTCTTTCCAAGAAAATGTTCACATAAATTGGAACCTATAAATCCGGCACCACCAGTAATCACTATTTTTGTTTTCATATTTTCAATTTGGATTGTTCCAATTTCTTTTATACCAATACGTTGTACAAATATACCGGGGAATTTTTTATATAGACCAGATCAATAAGGGTTTTATTTGTTCCTTTTGAAGGTATTCTTCCGCCATTCCCGTATCGAAAAGGACATAGCGAATGCGCTTATTAATTGCTTTTTCGGCTTTGTTTATCAACATGGTCAAATATTGCCGATCTATTTCTTTGCCCACCAAAATCAGATCTATAACATCGGCTTCGAGCCCTTGAGCCAACTTCCCTTCCACATAGACTTGTTCCAAATTTCCCAAGTTATTTGCCACACGTTCAACAATCTGATCGATACCCACATATTTCTGCATTATTTTCTGGACTTCATCAAAAAGTGGGTGATTGGTATTTGCTTTAAAATATTTTCGGTTTCCCTGCTTCTTGCTTTTCAACATTCCAGCCTCCTCAAATCGATTGAGTTCAATGCGGATGGCGTTGGTACTCTCACCAAACTCTGTTTCCAAACTGCGCAAATAAGATCTGCTGGCGGAATTCAAAAAGAATTTCAGCAGAAGTTTGATGCGGGTTTTGGAACTAATGAGCGTATCCAACATGATTTTTGGGGATATTTTTTTGAATTGAAAGGGAAAGAACGGCATGGCTTCGCCCTTCTCAGTCCCATGTGAAAGTGGTATTTTCCGTAATTATTTGGCTACGAAGTACTTATTTGTTCGCTGTGCCAACCGTACTTTTTGGAACTTCCACGGAAAGGGAGATCCCAAGTTGTTGTATTTGCAACACCACCTTATTTCTACTTTGGCGTATCACAACACCCTTTTTTTCCAGCAAAAGTCCTTCTTTAATAACCAAGGTCTGTCCCGGCTCGAACGACTCACAAACGATTTTTTCCTGTTGGTGTTCGTCAAAGAAAGCGATTACCTCCATCATTTCCTTTTCAGGAATAAGAGCAGGTTTATGCAACCAAAAAACAAATCCGACCACACCGGGCGTTTGTAAAACCTCCAGACGGTCAGATTGGTTCAAGTGAATAAAAACATAGGAACGGAAATAAGGCTCCTTCAGCTTTTTTTTACGGTCGCTCCATTGGCGCACCACCACTTTCATGGGGCAAAAAACCTCGAATCCTTTAGCGGAAAGACGTTCTGCCACCTTGCTTTCGGCACGGCTGTTCACATATAAAACTTGCCAATTCATAAATGAGTAGTTTTGTTACTCAATTAACGGGCAAATCTATAAAAAAAAGGCGACTTGGCATGACCAGAATTCTAAAAAATTCGTAGAAAATAGAATCGTTTGGATAACTAGAAATAAAACATAAAGGAATTTCAACAAAAATTTGCAAATTTTGTTGATTCTCAATGTAGAAAGATAGGCGCAATTAAGAAATAAGAAAAATTATTGCGACTGCGATTAGAAAGGGTGTTGTCTATTCAACTAAAAATCACTTTCCTTATATAATTTGGTGAAATATTTATAGAAAAGCGGAATGGTTTCGATGCCTTTCAAATAATTCCATATACCAAAGTGTTCATTTGGGGAATGAATTGCGTCACTATCCAGGCCAAAACCCATCAAAACGGTTTTACTGTCAAGTTGCTCCTCGAACAAGGAAACAATGGGAATACTACCACCACTCCGCTGTGGAATTGGGGTTTTTCCGAAGGATTCCTCGTAAGCCAGACCTGCGGCACGATATTCTATTCCATCGATGGGAGTCACATAACCTTGTCCCCCGTGATGTGGTTTTACCGTAACTTTCACACTTTTTGGAGCGATATTTTCAAAATGCGTTTTGAATAATTTTGTAATTTCCTTCCAATCTTGATGCGGCACCAAACGCATGGATATTTTGGCATGAGCTTCGTTCGGAATCACCGTTTTCGCACCTTCGCCAATATAGCCGCCCCAAATACCGTTCACATCCAAAGTGGGGCGGATGGAATTCCGTTCATTAGTAGTATAACCTTTTTCGCCATAAACTGCATTAATTCCGATGGATTCCTTGTAAGATTCCAAATCGAAGGGAGCTTCGGTCATCTTGTTCCGTTCGGTTTGGGAAAGATTTTCCACTTTATCATAAAATCCTGGAATGGTAATATGATTATTTTCGTCTTGAAGAGAGGCGATCATTTTAGCCAAAATATTAATTGGATTAGCAACTGCACCACCATAAAGTCCGGAATGCAAATCGCGGTTTGGACCCGTTATGGTTACTTCCACATAACTCAATCCACGCAAACCGGTGGTGATGGACGGCACATCTTTTGAAATCATTCCGGTATCGGAAATTAGGATGACATCATTGGCTAGCTTTTCGCGGTTACGTTCCAAAAACCATCCAAGGCTCTCGCTCCCGACTTCTTCTTCGCCTTCGATCATAAATTTCACGTTGCAGGGAAGTTGGTCGTTTTTCACCATATATTCCAAAGCTTTGACGTGCATGTACATTTGACCTTTGTCGTCGCAAGCACCGCGGGCAAAAATCGCACCTTCCGGATGAATTTTTGTCTTTTTAATTACCGGTTCAAATGGTGGACTTTCCCATAATTCGATTGGATCTGGCGGTTGCACGTCATAATGCCCATAAACCAGAACCGTGGGAAGATTTTGATCGACGATTTTTTCGCCATAAACAATGGGGTTTCCCGGAGTGTCACATATCTCCACTCGATCGCAACCCGCTTCTTTCAACCTTTCCAGAACGGCATCAGCCGTTTTAAGGATATCTTTTTTATAGGCCGGATCGGCACTAATCGATGGAACCCTCAGTAATTCAATGAGTTCATCAATAAATCGAGATTTATTTTCTTGGAGATATGCAGTATTTTTCATGGATTATATTTTAGGCAGCACAAGGTACGAAAATTCAAAATTTTAATGAAAGGCTTTCTTTGATAATTCCAATCTTTCCGTATATTTGCACTCCTATTTCCAAAATGCGGGCGTGATGGAATTGGTAGACATGCCAGACTTAGGATCTGGTGCCGCAAGGTGTGGGAGTTCGAGTCTCCCCGCCCGTACTAAAGCCGGAGAGAAATATTCGGCTTTTTTCATTTAAATTCAGGCAATAAAAATTAATGTTTAGATACGACCATATCAAAGAATCATGATTTTTTACCTGGGTTAAGGGGAAATTGTTTTGTATATAAGGCAATTTCAATTACCTTACCTTTAAATTTACCAAGGGGAATTTTGAAACTTGAAGCACACAAAACCATTTGTGTGCTCCAAGCTTCAAAATTTCGCTCAATCAATTGTTTCAAAATTTCTTGATTCCCCATAATTATGAAACAGTTGTAGGAGCTAATTTACAAGTAATAAATTTGAGACCCTTCTCAATCCTGATTTGGTATTCCCGATCATTTTTATAGCCTATTTCCTTATGACCATCGATTTGCTTCAAATAGCCTTAGGCAGAGTCCGCAAAACTTTAATTCCCAATGTATTTTAATCCAATTTATTGTTACCGCAATAGATTCGATTTTCTTTTTTATCGGCTTATATTTTTAGATTAAACGCATATTTATAATCAATTAAATTTTTTCCATTTTCGAAATTTTCAATCCATGCATCTTCTAAATGGCTAAAGTTGACAATTTCTGTGGTTGACATTTTCTCGAACTTATTTTTTACGTTATCTAAAATTTCTAATTCCAGATTACTGAATAAACTCTTTTCAAATTTTTTTCTTGATTTGAACTCTTTACTATACCCCCAGTCATATTCCCTTTCAATTATATCAATAGCATCCTTAGTATTCATAAAGTCATAAATGCTATTATAATTATTTGGAACAGGCCCCATGTTTATTGCCCGGTATCGCGTTCCACTCATTGAAACAGCTTCTTCTTTATAATGAAGAAAATCAGCGTAGAACAATAACTTGTTCAACTGTGTGACGAAAGGAGTCATTGTTTCCGCAAAAAAAACAATCATCTCCGTAAGTTTATTAATATTCGGTCTTAAATAACCCGTATAATTATCTGGAAGTTTATTACCTAGTAGATAATCTTCAAATACCAAGGCAAAACGTTTATCCCGTTTTTTTTGTATTAAATGATCTATTCTGCTTAAAAGTTCTTTCTGTTCTTTTGAACCACTTTCATAAGCCTTGCTCATTTCAACAAGTGACTTAAATTTGATAGGATCGTTAGCTAACTGAATTAAATTAGCATTGGATTGATTCGGAACTTCACCATTTTCATAATTTCTATAACTATTAATGCCAAAGCCTAAGATTTCAGCCATTTTGGACGCTGAAAGTTTATATTTAGAACGTATTTCCTTAACCTCCTCTGGAAATGGAAGATTATACTTATCTCGATACTGGTTGTAAACTTGTTTCATTTTAATGGTATCGAACTCAGTAGATGTAAAATACTGATTGCTGTCTTGGCAGAAATAACTGGGATAGTTTACCGGAAAGGTTTCTTTTCTAAAAGTCAATTCCATATTTCTAACTTCAACCGACATTTCTTTACCTGTAATTGGGCTCTTCATAAATTACTTGAATTGATAGTTCATTTTGTACTCCGCAATATGAAAAGAGATACAAATTACGCTTGTATTATGTGCGCCAAGTGTAATTTTAATGTATATTTCCTTCCGTTGTAACATCCTGCCAAAAATCCACATTTCAGATCCTCCATATTGAGTTTCTTTTAAAGGGCCTTCACAGTAATCATCAATTTCTAAATTTTCAATAATTTTTTTTCTTTCGTTAGGCATAAGCTCAATATCCGATAATGTTTGGGAATTTTTCTCTCTTTCATCGAGAAATAGTACATCCCACATTTTCATTTTAACGCGAAACTCCTTTAAGAAATCTTTTACTTGCTGTTTCGAACTCATACTTTTTAATCATAGGACAAAGATAATGTATTTTTTTTGAAAACAACTTTAAAGTAAAAAAAAATAAATTAAATAATCAAAATACAACTTTGAAGTTGGTTAAATAGTTTTTGAAGGAATCCTTCATAACTTGTGCGCACCTTTTTAAATTCAAGACAATCTTTAAATACGTAATGAACTCTAAAAAAGCAGTACTTCTTCCAAAATATCAGAGAATATTTGATGGAATAGCCGATGATATCAAGCTTGCACGCAAGCGTAGAAAGCTGCCGATCAGATCGCAGAACGTGCCGGTATCCAACTGTAAGCTATGGCAGCAGGAAAATTCGATATTTAGTAAAAAAATAATACTTTTTCCCTGCGGAATTATTTCCAATTCAATAAAACAAAACGCTCATTTCCGCCAAAAGAAATTCCCTGTTCTCAATAAATCCCATGTGCCCTCCGCGCAGCACAATTAGTTCACATTCCGTAAAATCGGCGACCTCTTCACTTTTTTCAAAAGGGATTATCGGATCCCATTTTCCGGCAAAAAATACTTTTCGTCCTCTGAATTCCTTCAGAATTTGGCTGCGGTCTTTTCTATTTTTCATTCCTTCTATGCTGGCAACAATATTTTCTACCGGTAACTTTTGTGCGGTTTTGATTAGTGCTTCCACTTCTTTTTCAAAAATTCCACGCGATTTCGGGGCGAACAAATTACCGATGGCCATTCTAACAAAGGCATTTTTATTTTGCGCCACCAATCCGATGGTGCGATCGCGTTCTTTCTTTCGTGCTTCAGAATCTGCTTCGGAAGTGGAATTCAACAAAAGAAGAGCCTTTGTTTTTTCTCGAAAAAGTTCGGCAAAAGCCAAGGCAACATAGCCGCCCATGGAATGCCCAATAAAACTTGATGTAGTACACTTCAAAACAGTTAGAATTTCAGCGACAGCTTCCGCCATTTCTTCCATGGAATGGATTTCCCCCACTTTTCCAGTTTTTCCGTGACCGAACAAATCGATAACTACAACTTGGTGCGTTTTGGATAATTCAGGGAGAAAAGGTTTCCAAATTTCTCCATTTTCCAAAAATCCATGTAAAAGGACTATTGTTTCACCTTCGCCAAAAACTTCATAATAAACCGCAGTTTGTTTATAGAAAACAGTCATAGGGTTCGATTCAAAATTCAGAATTAAGAATTCATTAAATCTTCAATTTCATCTGCTTCGATGGGAATATTCCGCATCAAATTGAAAGGTTCTCCTTTTTCTTGGATGACTACATCGTCTTCCAACCGAATTCCAAAGCCTTCCTTGGGAATATAAATTCCGGGTTCCACGGTAAAAACCATATTGGCTGTCATCGGTTCGGTGAGAATTCCGTAATCGTGTGTGTCCAATCCCATATTGTGGGAAGTGCCGTGCATAAAATATTTTTTGTAGGCCGGCCATTCGGGATCTTCGTTTTGCACATCGGCTTTGTCTAGCAATCCAAGTCCCAATAATTCGGAAGTCATTAATTTTCCGACTTCTTTGTGATATTGTTCCCAAAAAGTTCCAGGAACAAGCATTTTGGTGGCTTCATTTTTCACCCGATTCACGGCGTTATAAACTTCTTTTTGACGCTTGCTGAATTTCCCCGAAACGGGAATGGTACGCGACATATCACTAGAATAATTTGCATATTCCGCACCTACATCCAACAAAATTAGATCGCCTTCTTTACACTGATTATTGTTTTCAACATAGTGAAGTACATTCGCACTGTTTCCAGAAGCCACAATCGGCGTATAGGCAAAACCTTTGGAGCGGTTACGCAAAAATTCATGCATGAATTCCGCCTCGATTTCATATTCCCAAACCCCAGGTTTTACAAAATCCAAAATCCTCTTAAATCCCTTTTCGGTAATGTCACAAGCCTCTTGAATCAAATCGAGCTCAATGCGATCTTTCACCGAACGAAGTCGTTGTAAAATAGGGTTGCTTTTCGCCACTTGATGCGCGGGATATAAATTTTTGCACCATTTTACAAAGCGCGCTTCCCGGGTTTCCGTATCGATGGTGGCGCGATAATGTTCATTTGTGTTGAAATAAACTGTGTCGCACTGGGTCATGATTTCAAAAAAGGTAGTTTCAAAATCTTTCAACCATATCACCGTTTTTATGCCCGAAGTTTCAAAGGCTTTTTCCTTAGTGAGCTTCTCCCCTTCCCAAACCGCGATGCGCTCATTGGTTTCTTTTAGGAACAAAATTTCCCGATGTTTCTCCTTGGGTGCATCTGGGAACAGAACCAAAATGCTTTCTTCCTGATCTACGCCACTCAAATAAAAAATATCGCGGGCTTGCTGAAAAGGCATCGTGCTATCGGCACTGATGGGATAAATATCGTTTGAATTGAACACGGCCAAACTTTTGGGCTTCATTTGCGCCATAAAGTTTTTTCTGTTTTTACTGAATAATTCGCTGTTGATTTGATGGTATTTCATGTTCTGATTTTTATATTTCTATGGGAAATTATGGGATTTCCATACAATATTCCCTTTTTTAAAATTTGAATTTAGAAGGGTCTTGAATAATTTCCAAAGAGGATTTACAACAAAATTTATACAAAACTAAGAAATAGCCTTTGGATCACTTTGCAAATTGGGAATAATTTCTCTTTCAATCTGAAAATGTAGTTTTCCAAAAAAGAGAATTTTGTTGAAATGGATTTTAAAAATCTGAAATGGATTCTCCAAAAATCGCCTTCCTAAACATACTCATTCTAAATAGGGTCAAATAAACCCTGAAAACTTGCCAAAGAAGCATATAAAATGTAATTTTGTGTACCGAAAAAATATAAATCTACAATACCATGGGTGGAATTCAATCTTCGCTGGCTCGGAAATATACAATGGCCTTGTCGGGACTTTTTTTAATTCTTTTTCTTTTACAACATTTCTCCATTAACATCCTCTCTGTAATAAGTCCGGACACATTTAACGAAGTTTCCCATTTTATGGGTCACAACTTTTTCATGCAGGCATTATTGCAGCCTGTCTTGATCGCGGGAGTCGTTATCCACTTTGTGATGGGGTTTATCTTGGAAATAAAAAGTAACAATGCCCGAAAAATAAGCTATGTAAAAAATGACACCGGAAGTAATTCCAGTTGGATGTCCCAGAATATGATCTGGTCAGGCTTAGTGATTTTAGCGTTTTTGGGGTTACATTTTTACGATTTTTGGATTCCCGAACTTGTTCACAAATATGTTGAAAGCAACCCAATGGATTCAACCCGATATTATTCCGAAACCGTTGCGAAATTCGCCAACGATCCTATCAGGACAGGATTGTATGTGCTTTCGTTCATCTTTTTAGGTTTGCATCTCTGGCACGGGTTTGCATCGTCCATTCAGTCGATGGGTTTCAAAAATCATTATATGCACAAGCTGAAACATTTCACTTGGGAAAAAGCCTTTGCCATTGTAATTCCAGCGGGGTTTATTTTTATTGCGTTGTTTCATTATTTCAATAATTGAAAATGAATAACCACAAAGAGCACAAAGTTTACCACTAAGTGCACAATGCTGAATGACTGAAAATGAAATTGCCCATAAAGTAATTGGTTCGGCTATCGAGGTTCATTCCTCGCTTGGTCCCGGATTATTGGAGAATGTTTATAAAAATTGTTTATTTTACAAAATAGAAAAAAGTGGTTTGTATGTGGAAAAAGAAAAACCGATGCCCGTGGTTTTTGAAGAAGTAAAATTAGATTGTGGCTATCGAATCGATTTATTAATCGAAAAAAAAATGGTGGTTGAAATCAAAAGTGTGGAAGCATTGCACGATGTACATTTGGCACAAACCCTCACTTATCTTAAATTAGGAAATTATAAATTAGGTTTATTAATAAACTTTAATGTTGCAAGATTAAAACAAGGATTAAAACGAGTAATAAACGGTACTTTGTGATCTTTGTGCAAAACTCTGTGTACTCTGTGGTTAAAAAAATATAATTATGTCAATATTAGATGCAAAAATACCCGAAGGCCCAATCGCCGAAAAGTGGACCAACCACAAAAACCATATCAATTTGGTCAATCCGGCCAATAAACGAAAAATTGATATTATAGTGATCGGAACCGGACTCGCCGGCGGAAGTGCTGCTGCGACATTGGCCGAACTCGGTTACAATGTAAAAACTTTCTGCTATCAAGATTCGCCACGACGAGCACATTCCATTGCGGCTCAAGGAGGAATCAATGCTTCCAAGAATTACCAAGGTGACGGCGATTCCGATTACCGCTTGTTCTACGACACCGTAAAAGGTGGCGATTACCGTTCGCGCGAATCAAATACTTATCGCTTGGCTGAAGTATCAGGGAATATCATCGATCAATGTGTGATGCAAGGCGTTCCATTTGCCCGCGAATATGGCGGATTATTAGACAACCGTTCTTTTGGCGGCGTTTTGGTTTCGCGAACATTCTACGCCAAAGGGCAAACCGGTCAGCAATTGTTATTGGGCGCTTATTCAGCTATGAACCGACAAATAAACCGCGGAAAAATAGAGGCCTTGAACCGTCATGAAATGTTGGATTTGGTAATTGTTGATGGAAAAGCCCGCGGGATTATCGCTCGTGATTTGGTTTCAGGCAAAATTGAAAGGCATTCTGCGCACGCTGTAGTACTTGCTTCGGGCGGATATGGAAATGTGTTCTATCTTTCCACTAATGCAATGGGAAGCAACGTCACCGCCGGATGGAAAGCGCACAAAAAAGGAGCGTTTTTTGCCAATCCGTGTTATACCCAAATTCACCCAACTTGTATTCCCGTTTCTGGAGAACATCAATCAAAACTGACGCTGATGTCCGAATCCCTTCGGAATGATGGAAGAATATGGGTGCCGAAGAAAAAAGAAGATGTCGAAGCCGTGCGCCAAGGAAAATTGAAACCAAACGATATTAAAGAGGAAGACCGCGATTATTATTTGGAACGTCGCTATCCCGCTTATGGAAACCTCGTTCCGCGCGATGTCGCTTCCCGTGCCGCAAAAGAACGTTGTGACGCAGGCTATGGCGTGAACAAGACAGGAGAAGCCGTGTTTTTGGATTTTGCCAGTGCCTTTGTCCGTTATGGAAAAGAAAAAGCGCATACTTCACGAATCCACGATCCGTCCCACGAACAAATAGAAAAACTCGGAAAAGAAGCGGTGGAATCGAAATACGGAAACTTGTTTGATATGTATCAACAAATCACCGCGCAAAATCCGTATGAAACGCCGATGATGATTTATCCGGCTATGCATTACACTATGGGTGGCCTTTGGGTGGATTACAATTTACAAACCACCATTCCCGGTTGCTATGCCGCGGGAGAAGTGAACTTTTCAGACCACGGGGCAAACAGGCTCGGAGCTTCGGCGTTGATGCAAGGTTTGGCCGATGGTTATTTTATTTTGCCATATACCATGAGTGATTATTTGGCCGACGATATTCGCACTGGGGAAATCCCTACCGACATGCCAGAATTCGACCAAGCCGAAAAACACGTGCGCGAACGCATCCATAAACTGATGAATGCCGGCGGAAAACATTCCGTGGATCATTACCACAAAAAACTGGGGAAAATCATGTGGGGAAAATGCGGAATGGCACGAAATGCAAAAGGATTGGCGGAAGCCATGGAAGAAATCGCTGAACTGCGTGCAGATTTTTGGGAAAACGTAAAAGTTTCTGGAACGGAAAATAGCAAAAACTCCGAGTTGGAAAAAGCAGGGCGAGTGGCGGATTTTTTGGAATTGGGAGAACTCTTGGCAAAAGATGCCTTGACCCGAAACGAATCGGCAGGTGGACATTTCCGTGAAGAATACCAGACGGAAGAAGGAGAAGCATTACGGAACGATGAGGAATTCAAATATGTTGCCGCATGGGAATATAACGGTCCGCCAAAAAATGCAATCTTGCACAAAGAAGATTTGCAGTTTGAAGCAATTGAGTTGAAGCAGAGGAGTTATAAATAGTTATTAAGTTATTAAGTTATTAAGTTATTGGTTAATGGTTATTTAGGCGAGGTGGAAAAGTTACTGGTTATTCGTTAATGGTTATTTAGGTTTTGCGGGGAAAAAATTACTGGTTATTCGTTAATGGTTATTTAGGTTTTGCGGGGAAATAGTAACTGGTTATTCGTTAATGGTTATTTAGGTTTTGCGGGGAAAAAATTACTGGTTATTCGTTAATGGTTATTTAGGCGGGGTGGAAATAGTTACTGGTTATTCGTTATTGATTATTAAGCGGGGTGGAAATAATTACTGGTTATTCGTTAATGGTTATTTAGGCGGGTAACGTAGTAACTCTGTAACTTAGTAACGTTAGTAACTTAGTAACGTTAGTAACTTAGTAACCTAACAACTTAATAAACAACAATAAAAAATGAGTTTTCATTCTTTTGAGGAATTAGAATGTTGGAAAGAAGCAAGGATACTTCGGAATTTCGTG
>JBDNFD010000014.1:0-5239 GCA_041689995.1 Flavobacteriaceae bacterium
TACGAGCACCCAAAACTTAATTTTGAAACCTGACAATTACGGGGGGCTTACTGTTTTTCAATTTAACTTTCAGGACGGTTTTACTGGACTGTACAGGTCATTATTGTTTATATTTGGGTTTTATCGGACAACAATAATTTTAAATACCATATATTGAAATTTTGAATATTGCACAACTATAAAATGATCCTGAAAAAATAGGATCAAATCTTAAAGAATAATTATGTTATAAACCCTCATTTTTCAACAAGTCCGGCCGTTTTTCTTGAGTTCGTTCGTAGGCTTTTTCTTCTCGCCAGGTTTCGATTTTCCCTAAATTTCCACTGATCAATATTTCAGGAACTTTCCAACCTTTGTATTCGGCCGGCCTCGTATAAATGGGCGGTGCCAATAAATTGTCCTGAAAGGAATCGGTGAGAGCGGAGGTTTCGTTTCCCAAAACACCAGGAAGCAATCGAATAATGGCGTCACAAAGTACGGCCGCGCCCAGTTCGCCACCTGAAAGCACATAATCGCCAATCGAGATTTCTTTGGTGATAAAATGATCGCGTACCCGCTGATCCACTCCTTTGTAATGACCACAAAGTATGATCAGATTTCCTTTTAATGAAAGTTGGTTGGCAATATGCTGGTTCAGCGTTTCGCCATCGGGCGTCATATAAATTATTTCGTCGTAATCGCGTTGGCTCTTTAAGTGGGAAATGCACTTATCGATGGGTTCGATCATCATCACCATTCCAGCGCCGCCGCCAAATTGGTAATCATCGATTTGTTTGTAATTATCGGTGACATAATCGCGAAGGTTGTGCAGTTCAATTTTCACCAATCCTTTTTCAATGGCACGTTTTAAAATGGAGGCATCAAATGGGCTTCTTAAAAGTTCGGGCACCACGGTAATGATATCGATGCGCATGGTTTGCTTTTTTTGGTGGGAAAGGAAAATTATTTTGGTCCGGAGCGCGCTAATTTATTGCGCTCGTCCTGCAACATCCTTCCCAATTTTTGTTGTTTTTCCAAAGCCGTTTTTCGATATTCTTCATATTCTTCCTCTATTTTAGCTAAATTCTTTTTGGCTTCTTTTGTCTCAAGATTACTGCTTCTGAATTTATACAATAAAATGAAAAGAACAGCAGCGAGGATCAAAATTATTCCCCAGGTTATAATCCGGTAAGTGGATTTGTTTAACGGCATTCCCAGAAAAATGATTTCTTCTTTTGCCTGTGCCGCTTGGTCCAAATTGGCCGTCGTGTTATCCAAGGAAAGCTGCAATTGGGAAATTTCTTTTTCCTGTTTCGAAATTAATGTTTGAGAACTATCGATTTTCTGGTTCAATTCCGATATTTTCAGCTTGGTGTTTCGCTGCAATTCGAGCAAGGAATTTCTTTCGACAACTTCATAGTTTTTGTAATTGTTTGAATTTTCGAACAAAGCATCAAACTGATCATCAATACTATTGTCGGCCTGAACCGGTTCTTGACCAAACAATGAGTTCGTGCAGAACAACAACATGAAACCAAAAAAAAGGGTGAAGATCTTTTTCATACAATGGGTAACTCTGGGGTTTTTCAATGCTTTCACAACGGTCGTTATCGCTGCTTATTGTGAATTTTGGTGACTGCCTTTTTCAGTTTGTTCACCGAAAGCTGCAAAAGTACGTATTTTATAAGATATCGGACTGGGTTTTTTTGGAATATTGTTTTTTGAACCGCTTGGGTTTGTGGGGTGGGTTGATAAAACGGGTTTTATTTTTTGGTCAACATTTCCAAATCCAATTTAATTATTTCCAAATCTTTATCTTTAAAACAGTTTGGAGTGAAATCGTCTTCAGCAAGGGAAAAATCAACAACTTGGGTCAATAATTCATTTTTGGAATAACCATAGGGGTTTCTTTTTTTGTAGAAGCCTATCAAATCCTCTAATGTATAAGTCTCTAAAAGCTCATGAACATCCCAAAAATCTTTTTTCCTGCCACCTTGAGCGATTATTTCAAATTTCATTGCAGCCACTTCTTCAATGCTTGAAAATCTAATATTTTGCTCAATTACACATGGGAAAACAAACGGATCTGTATAAAATAAATCTAATTTCACTAATTCATTTTCGTTATCACCTATAAAAAATGCTTTTCCAATTCCTACGTTTCCAACAAAGGATGTGTCAACATAAGGGAACATTTCTGTTAAAATATTTTCAAGCTCAGCAAAATTGACACTGCCATATTCCGAGTCGGTAAATAAATCTATGTCATTAGACGCTCTGTGACCTAATTGTAAGCTTAATGAAGTGCCGCCCACAAGTCGAAAGGAATTGAATTCTTTAATAGACATTAATTTATTAAGAGAATCCCAAAGCAAATCAGAAACTGTGTTTAAGTGCAATATCACGAAGATTATTTTAAAATGTATTTTAAAATATTTTTTTCAAAAGAGGGTAAATAACTCTTTTTAATTGATTTAATTTCACTGGAAATTATCTTTCTGCCATAAAAAGAAATTATTTCGTATATTTCCGTTTCATTTCCTCTCTCCAAAACCCTTTTTATAATTGCTCTTTTGTTTTTGTCCCAATCAATTTTATCGATATTGATGTCCCAAAAAAGGACTTTTCTTATATTACTAATATTTGGGATATTTTTCTTTTCGGATTCAGCGGTTGCTCTAACGTCATAACTGGCTTGCAACAACATAAAATAATCATCGTCCACATTAAATTGTTTGGATAATTTTATTGATAATTTCGGATTAATATTCCTTCTTTTATTAAGAATAGCGTTAATAGTTTGTTTGTGCTCATCAATAGAACGGGCTAATTGAGCACTTTTTAAGCCTTGAATCTTTAATTCCCTTTTTAAAATGGCACCTGGGTGAACCCCTTTTATTTTATTTAATTTTGGAAGCATTCATATGAACTTTAAGCAAAAGTAATAAAATGATAATTGATAAACAAATCTGTTTACTTTTTGTGGGTTTTTAAAATTCATTTTGACTTTGAGGGACTATTTTTCGGTAAGATAATCGAAAAGTTTTCCAATTTCTTTTTTGCGGTTTTTAAAAGGACGACTTTTTTTCTTTTGCATTTTTCAGTTTGCAGAAAAATAAATGAACCATTAAGAAATTAAGAATTATTGAGTTTCAGGTACGACCAACCCTTTCAGAGTTTCAAACTCTGAAAGAGTTTCCCTGGTTGCTTGTGAAAATATTAAGTTCCAATTTTCTTTAGTCCACAAAGGTTTCTTTTATTATCTTCTTGCATTTGTCTATCTCAGAATCAGTTAAAGTTTCAAAACTTTATTCGTCTCTATAAACAAAAAAACCGCCCAAAAAAGACGGTTTTAAAAAGATAAGAATATTGGATTGCAAATCCGATTTTGATCAATAATACGTATATCTTCTCACTTTCGCAATATATTTAGCCAAACGCATCACTTGGTGGCTGTAGCCATATTCGTTGTCGTACCAAACATACAAAATAACATTTTTCCCTCCGGTGCTGACAATTGTGGCTTTGCTGTCATAAATCGCCGGAGCAGAACATCCAATAATATCGCTGGAAACCAATTCATTGTCCAAGGAATATTTGATCTGTTCCACTAAATCACCTTCTAAAGCATATTTTTTCATAATGGCGTTGATCCCATCCACGGAAGTTTCCCGTTCCAAGGTCAAATTCAAAATCGCCAATGAACCGTTTGGCACTGGAACACGAATTGCGTTAGAGGTTAATTTTCCATCAAAACTCGGTAAAGCTTTCGTGACAGCTTGTCCTGCACCTGTTTCCGTGATGACCATGTTCAAAGCTGCAGCCCGACCGCGACGATATTTGCCGTGCATATTGTCCACCAAATTTTGGTCGTTCGTGTAAGCGTGAATGGTTTCCAAATGCCCGTGTTCCACACCGAGTGAATCTTGAATGGCTTTCAAAATCGGTGTAATGGCGTTGGTGGTGCAAGATGCGGCTGAAAAAATGTCCACTTTGTCTGGATCGTAATCTTTTTGGTTCACACCGTGTACAATATTTGGAACGCCTTTTCCTGGGGCGGTCAGCAAAACTTTGCTTGCACCTTTTGAGGCCAAATGTCTGCTTAAAGCTTCGTGATCCCGAAAAGCACCGGTGTTATCGATGATCAAAGCGTCATGAATGCCGTAAGAAGTATAATCGATTTCTTCCGGATTGTTGGCTGAAATAATGTGAATGGTGGTTCCGTTGACGATCAGCGTGCTGTTTTCCGCATTAACGGAAACTGTTCCCGAGAAATTTCCGTGAACGGAATCGTTTCGCAAAAGAGCGGCCCTTTTTTCCAAAACTTTTTGGTCAATTTTTCCACGCGTAACAATGGCACGCAACCTCAATTGACTTCCTTTTCCGGTTCGTGCCATCAATTCCCTAGCCAACAATCGACCAATTCTTCCGAAACCATAAAGTACCACATCTTTAGGTTTCAATGAACCATAATTTTTGGCATCTGAAAGTTTGTTCGACACAAAAGCGGTGACATTGTTGAATTTGTCGTCCTCCAAATGATACTCGTAGGTGAGTTTTCCGATGTCTAATTTTGCAGGAGGAAGATCCAGTAATTGGATCGCTTGGGCTATTTCCACAGAATCGAAGATGGAAATTGGTTTCTGGACAAATTCGCCAGCATATTCATGTAAATTGATGATTTCGCTGACATTCCGATCGATCAATTGGTTCTTAAAAAGCACTAATTCGATGGATTTGTCGTACCATAAATCATTGATGGCTTTAATAAATTCAACGGTTGCTTTTCTGCGGTCCGCCTGAAAAGCCAATTCCTTTTCGTAAACTTCGTTTTGCCCCATTTTTTTGACGTGTTGTGTTGAAAGGTTGAAATAATTTGCTGCAAAAATATTGATTTAAAACCTATTGGGAAAATTTTTTGCTACGAAAAATGGGAAGAGAGAATTAACTGAATTGGTTATGTTAATAAATGAGTGAATAAGTGAATAAGTGAATAAGTGAATGAGGGAATGAGGGAATGAGAGAATGAGAGAATGAGAGAATGAGTTAATGAGTGGAAGAGATAATGAGTTAATGAGTGGAAGAGGCAATGAGTTAATGAGTGGAAGAGGCAATGATCGAAGAAAAACGCCTCATCATTTAAACAATTAAACGCTTCACCAATTCACCGATTCACAATTAAAGTGAAAGAGTTAATGAGTGAAAGAGTGAATGAGTTAATGAGAGAAAGAGTCAATGATTGAAGAAAAACGCCTCATCA
>JBDNFD010000015.1:0-10335 GCA_041689995.1 Flavobacteriaceae bacterium
AACCTATCATTTGACTGAATATCGGCTGTCCGAAAAAAATAGTGCTTTTACCCATAGTTGAATTTTTGGTCAGAGATTAATTCTTCTATATACGAAAAAAGCCTCAATAATTGAGGCTTTTTTTATCGGACACTAATAATTCAGAATGAAATATTTGATAAGCCAAACGAATATTTCAATATGGAGAAACTCCGAAAAGCTGCCAAAATAGACCGTAAAGTTTCCATACGGGAAATGGTAGAAAAGGTGTTCGGTATTATTCCAAAGTTTAAATCAAAAGACGAATTGCTGGAAGAGGAATTTGATAAATTCATTTCCATCTATCCACCCGAAGAAGATATAAACATCCGTGCCCTTAAATATTTCTTTAAGGCATACATTGTAGATCAAGATATACGTAAAATCATAGAAACCAAAGACTTTCACGCCTTACAGACCAATCCGACTCTTACTATTTTACAATTTAAAAATGTTGCACCGAAGTATAGAGAGACTATTCCTGGGTATGTAAAAGATTACGTGAAATTAGAGCAGTTTGCAGCTTAATAGAAACGTCACCCGTCCCGTGACCGTCACCTGTCATCCGTCACCCTGAACTCGTTTCAGGGCAGGGTCTGTATAATGAAACGAGCAAATGTATAATGAAACAAGGCTTTGTATATATAGTCAGTAACAAGAATAGAACAACCCTCTACATTGGGGTTACCAGTAACCTGAAGCGTAGAATACTCGAACATAAAAGTGGTCACGGTTCGGTATTTACTTCAAGGTATAATTTAACAGATTTGGTTTATTTTGAACAAATCAGTGGAATGCAAACAGCAATTAACCGAGAGAAACAATTAAAGAGGTGGCACAAAGACTGGAAATGGAACCTAATAAAAGAAGGTAATCCTGAGCTAAAGGATTTAGCGGAGGATTGGTATACTCCAGAAGAGATAGTTGAATATAGAAAGATGCTGAAACAAGTTCAGCATGACCATCATAAAAAGAGTTGAACATAGAAAGATGCTGAAACAAGTTCAGCATGACGTAAACGTAGGATAATAAAGAATGTTAGATACAATAACGAAGAGAAGAATAGACGACTGCCGTGACATATTGGTAGGGAAACTACCAGACCCAAAGGCTCAAATTGAACAGATTACCATTGGTTTAATCTATAAGTTCATGGACGACATGGACAAAGAGGCAATACAGTTGGGTGGCAATGCCAAATTCTTTTCAGGAGATTATAAAAAATACAGTTGGGATAGTCTTTTTGATACCAAGGTTACAGCGGTAGAAATGCTACGCTTGTATTCCGAGGCAATTGAGAGCATGGAAAAGAACCCTAACATCCCCCAATTGTTTCGGGATATATTCAACAATGCCTATTTGCCATACCGCGACCCAGAAACCCTAAAGCTATTTTTAAAAACCATTGGGGAGTTTGAATATACCCATAGCGAAAAACTTGGCGATGCCTTTGAATATTTGTTATCCGTGATGGGTTCTCAGGGCGATGCTGGTCAGTTCCGTACGCCACGCCACATTATTGACTTTTTGGTAGCAGCTGTAGACCCCAGCAAGAACGATACTATTTTAGACCCTGCTTGCGGAACTGCTGGATTCTTGATTTCAGCTTTTAAGCACATTAAGGAAAGGAACAAAAACAGCCTAACCCCAGACGAGCGTAAAAAGCTTATCCAAAACTTTGTAGGCTATGATATTTCGCCGGATATGGTACGCTTAAGCTTGGTAAACTTATACTTACACGGCTTTTCAGACCCATATATTACAGAGTATGATACTTTGAGCAGTGAAGAGCGCTGGAATGAAAACTTTGATGTCATCCTTGCCAATCCACCCTTTATGAGCCCGAAGGGAGGCATACGACCTCATAAAAAATTTACCATTAGCAGCAACCGTAGTGAAGTGTTGTTTGTAGATTATATAGCAGAGCATCTCAACCCAAAAGGTCGTGCTGGCATTATTGTGCCAGAGGGCGTTATTTTCCAAAGTGGAAAAGCCTATAAAGAACTGCGCAAAATGCTCGTGGATAATTATTTATATGCTGTAGTCAGTTTGCCCTCAGGAGTTTTTAACCCTTATAGCGGTGTAAAGACTTCTATATTGTTAATGGACAAACAACTGGCAAAAACCACTAAAGAAATCCTATTTATAAAAATAGAAAATGATGGTTTTGGATTGGGCGCACAGCGCAATGCCGTAAAAGGAGGGCAGTTGGCGGAAGCTCTTGAAACTATAAGGAGTTTTCAAAATAATAAGTATGTGAGTTCGAGCGCAGTCGAGAACGCTCACGCCGTCTCTAAAACCGAAATAGTCAAAAATGGAGATTATAATTTAAGTGGTGAACGGTATAAAATCAGCCAAGATTTATCCAGAATAAAATTTGAGATTGTTTCTATTGGTAACGTTTTTAAAACATCTTCTGGTGGTACACCTTTGAAAAAGCACGAAAAATATTATCAAAATGGAACAGTCCCATGGCTTCGAAGTGGGGAAGTAGCGCAGGGATATATTAATTCAGCAGAAATTTATATAACTGAAGAAGCATTAAAAAATTCATCTGCTAAAATGTTCCCTAAAAATTCTGTATTGGTTGCAATGTATGGTGCGACGGCAGGGCAAGTTGGTATCTTAAAATTTGAAGCATCAACAAATCAGGCAATCTGTGCTATTCTACCAAACAAAAAAGCAATTCCTGAATACATTTATTTAATTCTCAAATCACAAAAAGAGTATTTAATTTCTCTTAGTGGCGGTGGAGCACAACCAAATATATCCCAAACGATTATTCGGGATTTGAAAATCCCCCTCCCACCATTATCCATCCAAGAAGAAATAGTAGCCGAAATAGAAGGCTATCAAAAAATAATAGATGGCGCAAGAATGGTTGTAGAAAACTATAAGCCTAATATTGATATTGAGCCGGGGTGGGAGATGTTGGAGTTGGGAGGTTTGGCAAAGAATCTCGATGGAAAAAGAGTTCCTATTACAAAATCTGACAGGACAGAAGGCAAATATCCATATTATGGGGCATCAGGTATAGTAGATTATGTTTCTGATTTTATTTTTGATGAAGATATTTTACTTATTTCAGAAGATGGAGCTAACTTATTAGCAAGAGTAACTCCTATTGCATTTTCGGTTTCTGGCAAAGTATGGGTAAACAACCACGCACATGTTCTTAGATTTGAAAAATTTGAAACTCAGAAATTTGTTGAATACTACTTGAATTCAATATCATTAGAGCGTTTTATAACTGGTTCTGCACAACCCAAACTCAATCAAAAGGCTCTTAATTCAATACCAATTCCATTTCCAAAGCTTGAGGTACAAAAGAAGATAGTTGCACAAATCGAAAATGAACAGGCTTTGGTTAATGCTAGTAGGGAGCTTGTTGAAATTCTTGAGCAAAAGATAAGAGATAGGATTGCTAAGGTTTGGGGTGAGGAAAAAGAACAAGTGTCAGATGGCTTGGCTATGGCTGCGGAGGAAGGTGCTACTTATAATTAAAAAGATGGATATTGATAAAAGCCAGCTGCCTATAATCTATAAAGACCTTTTCGATCCGTCCTTTAATTCAAAGAATTCTCTTTTGTTGCATTTTGAGAGAACTAGAAAAGAACTAGTGATAAATATTGAAAAATATTTGGGGATTGTAGAGAAATATTGAGTAGAAGCTTTTCCTGTATTTAAAGTATTAAAATTTAAATGAGATGGTTATTACATTAAGTATCATAATAGTTCTTCTTCTAATTGTTATTTACTATTTATATACTCAAAACCGACGCCCTGCACACTGGCCGAGCGAAGAGGTGTCAAAAAAAGTAGTGGAAGAACATGAGGAAGAACAAATGGAGGATCAAACCTTTGAATCCATTTACGATGTTTTAAAAAATAAAAAAGTAACAAAGAGCGATGTGATCCACATAATAAATATTTCGCTCGGAAGGAGGGAATTGTCAAATGCAAACACTAATTTTTCCAGTTTAAACAAGGCAAAACCTGTTTGGTGGTTTGATATACTTCCTGAAAAATTCTCAGAAGATCTCCATTTAATCCTAGGGAAAGAAGAAGGATTTATTTGGATAACGATACCAAAAGATGCTGTAACCGATGTAAATAAAGTTTTCCGAGTACGTGATGATAATGGTCGTGTTCAATTAGTTATATCTTCAGAACCCGGAGTTTATTATTTGAGGGATATTGCTAGTGGAGCAAGCGGTTTTAATTTTGAGCAATACGTAGAAAAAATATTTGATTAACAGGAGATTTATAATCAACTTTAAAATCCAATACCCCATTTGTTTATAAAATAGGATTCCTCATAGAGGTTTTTCCATAAGATGGTTTTCCTGTTTTATGACAGTATTTTTCTCCAAAATCCGTATTTTTATATTCATTCCATTTCTTCCAAGCTTCTCTAATCATTGGCTGTTTTGGATTAAACTTTATCTTTTCACCGGTTCTAATACAAAATCCATAAGCTTGGGTTTTAAACACTTTTCTTGAAGGAATCTTTCTTTCAGCAACTTCTCTTTCAGGTCTTTGGTTTGAATTTGAATTTAATTCTAATTCCTCAGGGAAATCGCGTAATCTTTTCCCATTTGATTTTTTGTTTTTTGAGAAACCATAGAATTCTTCCGTTGAGTCAAAAAGAATATCTGATTTCACATAGTTTTTTCCCATGTTTATAATCATTCTTTTATTCTCGTAAACTGGTCGTTTGATAAAGACAATTTCATTCTGTTCCGCTATTTCCATACACTCGTTCCAAGCCTCACTATCGGCAGATTGTGAGAATCTGTTTATTAAGCTTTGTTTGGAGAAAACTCCAAATTCTATATTGTTAACGAATGAATAATCATAAAGGTTAATAGAAGTGATTACTCCCTGTTTTTCATTTCCATAATATTTGGCGTGTAGTTTCGGAACATATATAATACTGACATTAGGGAATTTTTTAAAATAATCAAAATCAACTTTATTCATACTTCGTTTGACATCCTTTTCATTTTTTCCAAATACTAAAAGAAGGTGAAGTTTAGGATCATTTTTGTGTTTGTCAAATAACTTTTTAAAATAATCATCAAGTTTAATATATGGAGAAACTATTAGCAGTACGTCTTTAGCATCCCAAATAATATCATAAACGGCAGTTTCTAATTCCTTGCCAGTTACAAATTTGCTCATTTTTTCTATGTTGTTAAGTTGCTGTAAATTGGTTGGACATCAGGCAAGATATATGACCTGAATACACCTTCGCAAGATAAAAATTTATGTTAAAAAAAACAAGAAAGTGGAAAAGGATAAACAGCGACTTCACACACCAAAAAAATACAACGGATTATCTCATGATTCAAAGCAAAATTAAACCATGGTTTTGCTATATTTGCAGCCGCATAAAAGCAAATTCCGCCCGGATGCTGGAATTGGTAGACAGGCATGGTTGAGGGCCATGTGTTCATTAGAGCGTGCGGGTTCAAGTCCCGCTTCGGGTACTATTCAATCTAAATTTCCCCGATGGTCGGTCGGATCGCGGGGTTTTTATTGAATTCTGAAATTCTTTTTCTTCAAGTTTTTTCTTTTCGGCTTTTCGATAATTTTTCTTATTTTTATGCTGTAAAAACCAAACCTATTTAGCACAAGCTGACTTCAAAAAAGTCATCCAAAAGTTAAAGGGAACTGAAAATCCGATTAATAAATAATAGCGTGATTTATGGAAAAGTCAAAGTATAAATGGAAAGGAATCTATACGCTTGTCTTGCTTTTCAATGCGTTATATATTATATTATTCTGGCTTTTTATGAACCATTTTTAGGTCAAAAACGGCAAAATCAATCACTTATATTCTTTTTTGATCCGGTCCAGTTTTCGTTTGTTGTCCCGATCTTTAATAGTTTCCCGCTTGTCGTGCAATTTTTTTCCTTTTGCCAAGGCGATCGACAATTTGGCCAATCCCCGCTCATTGATGAACAAACGCAAAGGAACAATTGTGAGCCCAGTGTTGCGGACTTCTTTCCAAAGTTTTTTGAGTTCCTTTTTATTCAGCAATAATTTCCGTTCACTTTTCGGCTGATGATTGAAATGTGTGGCATGCGAATATTCCTGAATGTCCATATTGATCACGAACAATTCCCCGTTCGCATTGAATTCACAGAAACTTTCGGCAATTCCCGCTTTTCCTTCGCGAATGGATTTTATTTCTGTGCCCACCAATTTTATGCCCGCAATATATTTGTCGAGAATTTCATATTGAAACCGCGCTTTTCTGTTTTTTATGTTGATATTATTCTGTTGCATTAGTATGGCTAAAATAAGGAAAATTGTTTTAGAAATCCCTTATTGGCCTGTATCAAAATAAGCCGTTTTCATAAGAAAGATAAATAAATCACGGAGGCAGCTTGGATAGAAAATTTAGTAGTATTCGATTTAAAGAAATTTTTCGGAACATCCTTCATCACAAGAAGATGGATTAGGTGTCAAAATCAAATAATTGTTTTCAAATACAATATCAAATGAACCATTAAAGGACATATCGGGACAATCAAAATTTATAGTGATATTTTCAGATGAATTGTAATCGAACGTACCACTGCATTCATATTCGCTGGAATTAATTATTCCATTGTTTGTAAAAGTATAAATAAACCCATCTTCAACCGGATACCAATGAGGAGCAGCATTTCCATCACTACCATAATTTTCTACAAGTTGCCAACTGCCAATTACCGTATTGACATTTTCATCATCCGAACACGCAAATAAAAGAATTGAAATAAATAAATAAATCATATTTTTCATAACCTAATAATTAGAATATTATTTAAAAATACGTGAAGGAAGTCGAAATCTTCATGCTAATTATGTGTCATATTTGTTAATTTAAAAAAATAATATTTTAATCCTCCAATAGTTGGAATAAATCCTTCCTCTTCATTAAATTGATAAGATTTGCCGGAAAAAATTACCCTATTATCTGTTTCTATTCCGACAGGTTTTTCGCACAGAATGTAATATGTTACTTCATCTATGGTCGGTAATTCAGGATAATAGCGGAGTGCAAATTTATTTTTTTCTTCCAAATAAATCAACATCCCTTCTTCATTGTTTAATTCGGTATCCAATATACGGCTACGTGTGCAGAAATCAGATTGGGTTAAATTATCATCATCATTATCTCCAGAACATCCAAACAAAAAAGCAAAAATAAATAAATAAATCATATTTTTCATAACCTAATAATTAGAATATCATTTAAAAATATGTGAAGGAAATCGAAACTATATCACATTTGTTATTTTGTTCCCGATTCTTTTGGATTCTTTCTACTCCACAACAATTATTTCCTGGCCGCTTCGGCCAGTGGTTGTTTGTATGTTGAGGATATAATTTCCTTGGTTCAAATTCATGTTTTCAATGGTGATATCAGAAGTGTTGAAATTCTTTGAATACTGCGGATTCCCTTGCATATCATAGATAGTAGCTTGGACGCCGGATGGAAAAGGAGGCTCTATGGGGCCACAGGGCGGCGGGGCGAGGATGTTGGCGTGTATTTCTGAACTGGAAGGATTGGGGTAAACACTGATCACCAAATCATCGCAAGGTTCCGGATCGCCGTATCCATGAACTTCTATCATTTCAGAACCGAGGTACCGATCACCACAAGAATTTACCGCATAACAGGTAATGGTAAATGTTCCTGTGCAATTGCCCCACGCAATGTTCACCTGATCAATGGGACTGGTGATATGATTTGAACCATAACCCGTAAAATAAGGAAGGACAGCATTCGGATCGTTGATGCATGGATTATTGTTATAGGCGATTTCCCATTCATATTGTGCATCCGTGGATATTTCAGGGGCAAAAACCACATCGTAGGAATTCATATATACATCAGTATCAACAATGGTTCCATTATAACTGAAAAGGCCTGTGGAACTGGAATTTGGGGAACCAACCCAAATCTCTTTTAGCAAGGTTTGTGAAGATGTTTTAGCTTGAATATGTCCTATACCGCTGGAAGAAGGATATTTTGGAGCCACGGATACAGTAGTGTTTGTAGGCATTGGAAAAGGTAATATTTTGAGGTTTGAGGAAACGGACCAAATAACTGGCAGGTCATTGGAATTTCCTACGGTATATGTTTCAGTATTGCAAATTTCAAAAGAACCGGTTATTCTGCAGAGATCGCTTAAAGTTTGTTGTAATAAAACAGAGGATGCAAAAGCTTCTCTCATTCTTTGAGCCTGTCCGTTGGAAAAATGGTCAACCGGAAAATAATATGACATAATATTATCTGTATCCGGGTCATATCCTCCTCCAGATCCAGAACCATTATCTGCTGGAGTGTCACAAATAAGATCTCCTGCGGTAGTACAGTTTGCATCAGGATGCGGAGGACGAACTATTTCTTCTGTGCCAAAGTATGTCTCAAAAGTATGATATAAATCAAAACAATGTCCTACTTCGTGAGAGACATGTTGTTTGGTAACTTTACTTCATATAATTACGAGTGCTTGACTGGTATAACCATCTGCTCATCCATCAAAATAAGCATCATTTACTATATAAATATTGATGGCATCTGATTGATTATTGATCTGAACTAGAGTGTCAAATTCTTCTATATCCTTAAATCCGCAAAACTATTTTTAAAAAGATAAAGAAAGTCACTGTGTATAACTTGTTACACACAGTGCTTCCAAGTAAATATTTTCACTTATATTAGTGAAGTCAAAATCAATAATAGGCTTAATATTTACAATCGTGAAAATACAAAAATATAAAAACTCCGTAAGCCCTTTTTCAGGAATTTCTTTTGTCAATGAATCCTTTAACGCATCAGGCCTAAGTCAATTAATAGATTCAGAACTGGGAAGCAGAATAAAGTATGCCGGTTTTTCATACAGTGATATTATTAGGAACCTGGCCAATGTATTTTTAAGCGGGGGCGGTGTTATTGAAGATGTAAGCACTCATTTGGGCAAACACTTAAAAGAAATACCAAACAACAAAGTTCCGAGCCCCGATACCATACAAAGGGGGCTTAAAGAATTGACCGCTCAAAACACGGTTTATCGATCAAAATCTGGGATGGATTATAATTTCAACATCAATAATAAGCTCAACCTGCTCAATATCAAATCGCTGGTTTTGACCCATCAATTAAATCCCGGCAACCTTTATGATTTTGATTACGACAATCAAATAACAGCCAACAAAAAGTATGATGCCAAGCGGACCTACAAACACAACAAGGGTTATTTTCCAGGTGTGGCCACTATTGGGGACAACATTGTGTATGTTGAAAATCGCGATGGAAACGCCAATGTAAAGTTTAAACAAGCAGAGACATTGCAGAATGCCTATGGTCTGTTAAAATCGGAAAATATCCTTGTTGACCGCTCAAGGATGGATGCAGGTTCTTATTCAAAAGAAATAATCGATGTGGTCGCAAAAAACAGCAAATTATTTTACATCAGGGCGAATAAAAGCGAAGCCGTTTTTGAACAAGTGCGGCAAATAACCGATTGGCAAGATGTTGAGATAAACTACAAGGACTACCAAGTGGCCTCGATACCGTTCGTCCAATTTGATCAAGAAAAAGAATATCGATTGGTGATCATGCGGGAGAAAACAGGGAACAATTAGATAGATGCCTTTACAAATGACACCTTTATATATCGATCGATACTAACAAATGACCGGGAAAATAACGAAGAACAGATCATTGAATATTATAACAATCGAGGTGCTACCGAGAAGATTTTTGATGTCATGAACAATGATTTTGGTTGGAAACGAATGCCTTTCTCTTTTCTGGACCAGAACAATACCTTCATGATAATTACAGCCATGATAAAGAATTTCTACACTTATTTTGTAAGTAAAGCAGCTAAGGTCTTTGATGGCATCACACCAACCACAAGGCTTAAACGGTTTGTTTTTAGATTTATAAGTGTTGCGGGAAAATGGGTGCACCAAGGCAGAAGATGGGTTTTAAAACTCTACACCACAGCCCCTTATGAACGACTTATAATTTTAAAAAAAACAGCTTCTTTAAATAACATAGGATAATTATGTCCAATAAAAGTATCATTAAAAATATAGGATGCTGTTTATCAGTAAATTAAGGGTTGTGCTTTTCGTTTTGTAAAATCAGTGGAATTTCTAAGTACAAATAAAAAAAAGAGAAGCCTAAAAAGCGTCAGGTAAGCGAAAACCTATTTTATTGCTCAAATCTATCTCAAAATAAGCCTAAAGAGATGCTAGGTAATTGTAATTATGTGGAGTTGAAGTTAACTTGCGGATTTAAGGTAT
>JBDNFD010000016.1:0-3850 GCA_041689995.1 Flavobacteriaceae bacterium
GTGAATTAGTGAATTAGTGAATTAGTGAATTAGTGAATTAGTGAATTAGTGAATTAGTGAATTAGTGAATTAGTGAATTAGTGAATTAGTGAATTAGTGAATTAGTGAGTTTGATAAGTATTCAGTGTTCAGTTTTCAGTCCCAAGCACTCGGGATCAGTGTTTGCTATTCCCTATTCGCTGATAGCTGATAGCTGATAGCATTTGGCAAATTCCCTAATCCCTCTTCGCTATTCCCTCATCGCTTTCTCCCAATTCCAGTAAAAATTCCATTGTATCAACTCCATCAGCGTAGTCCCATAGCTTTGGAAATTGTGTTTTTCCGAAATCGACGGAATTTTTTAGGCTCCCATTGGAAACAATGCATTGAATATTGTCTTGGTTCGTGCTTAGAAGTTCGTACATATCTGTTTCGTTTTTGTAGAATTCATAGAAAAGTACCGCAATAGGGGAGCCGAAGCCGGGGTTTTCTTTCAACAACAGAAAGCCATTGTCGAGCAATTTGAATTCGCTCATCAGATATACGGCTTTGTTATAATCGTAATTATTGGCATATTTTGCGTGGTTCACAATTGTGTTCCACGGAAAAACGGCTTGAAAGAATTTGGCGAAATCATAATTTTCTGGCACGTATAATTTCGAAACATTCCGACAGCCCAAGCCGTAATAACGAAAAATATCTTCGCTCAAAGATGTGAGTTGTGCTTCTGTTTCCTCTCCGGAAAGCACCGCCACGGAATTTCGGTTTTTCCGGATAATATGTGGTTTTTCGCCAAAATAATATTCGAAATAGCGCGCGGTATTGTTGCTTCCCGTAGCAATCACGGCATCGAAATGTTCCAATTTTCCAGCTGAAAAAGAAATTCGCTTTGCAAATTCTGGCTGATAAGCTGTAAGGAATTCCGCCACCAAGGGGATTAAAAGTTTATCGTTTGAAGAGAGTTTCACTTGCACTTTATGTCCGGCCAATAACACGGATAAAAAATCGTGAAAACCGACCAAGGGAACATTTCCCGCCATAACGATCCCCACCGTTTTTGGTTTTGACACCCTCGATAAATCGTAGTTTTCCAGCCAGTTTTCCAAATTTTCTTGGGTAAGCGTATTTCCCCATTGATTGATGGCGAACAAGACATTTTCTTTTGTGAACCAGCCATTGTGGTGAACGGCTTCCGATATTTTTTCCATTAAGGAATAATATAACTCTATTTGAGGTTCTCCAAAATCGGATAAATCTGAATTTTCCATGGAAAAAAGGCGTAAAAACCGACCGAGTTCGGCAAAGGTTTTTATACGTGTTTCGAGCGTCATATTATTTGTTTATGAATCCTTTTGGCGTTATTTTTGCACAAAGTTACACAAAGAAATAGGAAATGGCGATCATCATCACAGACGAATGCATCAATTGTGGGGCTTGCGAACCTGAGTGTCCGAACACCGCCATATATGAAGGCGCCGATCCGTGGCGTTATGCGGATGGCACCGATTTGGAAGGAAAGGTGGTTTTACCCAATGGGAAAGAAGTTGATGCCAATGAAGTACAAGTACCCATAAGCGATGAATATTATTATATCGCGCCCGATAAATGCACGGAATGTCAAGGTTTTCACGATGAACCACAATGTGCCGCGGTTTGTCCCGTGGACTGTTGCGTCCCAGATGAAGACAATGTGGAAAGTATCGAAGAACTTTTAGAAAAGCAGGCGTTTTTGCATTAGGCCGTAGGCTTTAAGTTGTAGGCTCTTCGCTAATGGCTAATCGCTATTTTCTGAAATTAAATAAGTACCTTTTCTGAATGAAAAATAGTTTGCTGGCTTTATTATCGGGAATTTTATTGGTGCTTTCTTGGCCTACTTATGGTTTTCCTGGACTTCTATTTTTCGCTTTTGTCCCGCTTCTTTTGGTTGAAAATTCACTGCGGAACAAACAGCAGAAACATACTGCGTGGCGTGTATTCGGGTTCGCTTATCTCAGTTTTTTCACTTGGAACATTGTGACCACTTATTGGATTTATTTTTCAACGCCTTTCGGTATGTGGTTTGCCGTTTTGGCAAATTCCCTCTTGATGACTTTGGTATTTCTTACGTATCATTTTGTCGCCAAGCGTGTGAAATTTAGAGCTGCCTTAACCTTTTTGGTGGTGTTATGGATGAGTTTTGAATATCTTCACCTTCATTGGGAATTTTCATGGCCGTGGTTGAATTTGGGAAATGCTTTTTCGGAACATGTCAATTGGGTGCAATGGTACGAATATACCGGCACTTTTGGTGGTACTTTATGGGTTTGGCTTTTGAATATCGGTATTTTTAAAGCTTTTCTGCTCTATCGAAAATATCGGGAGAAAGCAATTATTTATTGGGCTTTTTTGAAAAATGGATTGTTGCTATTGGTTCCGCTTTTGATTTCTTGGGTGATTTTGACGAATTATTCCCCTGAAAATCAAAAAACCATGGAAGTGGTTATTTTGCAGCCGAATATCGATCCCTATTCCGAGAAATATAATACCACCGATAAACGTATTGGGATTCTGCTGAACGATTTGGCAGAAACCGCGGTAGATTACAATACAGATTTGGTCATTGCCCCGGAAACCGTTTTCGCTGATGGCACAAAACTGCACCAATTCGAGTTTTCCCCTGCCTATTATTATTCCAAGGAACTGGTGTTGGATCATCCGAAGTTGAACTTTCTTGGCGGAATTTCCATGTATTCGATGTTCACCGATCCCGCTAAGGTCAGGGCACAAACCAACCAGTTGCGACCGGGTATGTGGTACGACGATTACAACGCGGCTTTTTTAATGAACAACCAAACCGATTCAACGCAATTTTATTACAAATCGAAATTGGTGGTTGGTGTGGAAAACTTTCCATATCAAGAAATATTAAAACCCATTTTGGGCGATATTATGATCGATTTGGGTGGCACGGTGGCGATGAAAACCACGCAGCCCAATCGGGAGTCGCTGATAACCAATGATTCTGTAAAAGTGGCGCCTATTATTTGTTATGAATCCGTTTATGGCGAATATATTGCCGATTACATAAAAAAATCACCAAATGGCGATGCAGGAGGGGCGCAATTCTTAGCGATCATCACCAACGATGCTTGGTGGGGCGACACGCAGGGGCACAAACAACATTTGAGCTATGCCCGGCTTCGTGCCATTGAAACCAGACGCTATATCGCACAAAGTGCCAACACTGGAATTTCCGCTTTTATCAATGCGAAAGGGGAAATCGTTTCCAGTTTGGGATATGAAAAACAGGGAAGTTTGAAGGAAAATGTAGTGCTGCATTCCGAAAAAACCTTTTATGTGAAACACGGGGATTATATTGCACGGGTTTCGCTTTTTTTAGCGGCGTTCATCTTTTTGTTTGCTGTGGTAAAGAGAAGGGGTAAAGAGTTAATGAGTTATAGAGTCAATAAGTGAACCTAAAAGGATTAATTGGTGAATTGTTTAATTGGTGAATAAGTGAATAGGTATAAGCGTTTAGACCGCACGATTAACAATCAGGTTTTAAGCGTTTTGGAGTGTATGCCACCATCCTTTTTATGAGCGTATCGAATATTGTTTCCATATTATTGCGCCTATTGTATCTAAAGTGGTATTCATCCAGATAGCCCTGGAGTCTTTTCTCACTGCAATGGTGATGTAACCCTCTCAGCCAACCCTTCAAATTCATAATGTGAATGTGCATCTCCGGTTGGTGCTTTCCCCTTTTTGATGGGATCTGTTTTAATTTTGGAAAATCTTTTTTTAATGGGCGATAACCAGTCCATTCATCTGTAATGACGTCTGTCTCCTTTGTAATGTGAACCTCAAAGAATGGCCGGAAGCAAGAGCTTGA